>DATJKY010000498.1:0-7386 GCA_035490955.1 Terriglobia bacterium
TCGTCCGCGGGCAGCAAAGATCCCTGCAGGAACCGCTTGAGCATGTACTCGAAACTGATCTTCTCGTCCGAGACAGGCCAGTAGCGAAGGCCCGCGATTACCATCTTTCTCAGTGCGGCCGGCAGCAGTCGCGCCATTCGCGCATAACGGCTGGCGAGATAGGTCAAATAACCACCGAACAGCTCGTCCGCCCCTTCGCCGCTGAGGGCCACGGTGACTTGCCGTGAACTCATCTTTGCCAAGAACCACACCGGCAGGCAGCCGGCATCGGCGCTGGGCTCGTCGGAATAGTAAGCGAATTCATGGATGGCGCCTTGGAGGTCGATATCGGTGCTCAGGTCGAGCTCGTAGTGATCCGTGCCGTAGAGCTCAGCTACCTGATGGATGAAGTCGGCTTCGTCGAAGCTACGCCCCTTAAACGTGATCGAAAACGTCTTCAACTTCTTGGTTGACACCTTTCTGGCATAGTGAAGGATGGTTGACGAATCCAGACCTCCACTGGCCCAGAGTCCGACCGGCACATCGGCAACCATGTGCTCCTTGACGGATTCGTAGAGCAGAAAATCCAGTTGGTCTTTAGCAGCGCTGACGCTCCAAGCCTTCTGTGCGGGCGCGATCACGCAGTGCCAGTAAGGCTCGACCTTTGTTGCACCGCATTGCCAGGTGAGGATGTGTCCCGGTGGGAGTTTCTCAATTCCCTGGACTAAAGTAAAGGGTGCGGGAACATAGTTGACACGCAGATAGCAATTCAGTCCGTCCGAATCCAGAGTGCGATCGATCTCAGGGTGGTAGAGAATCCCCTTGAGCTCGGAGCTGAAGTAGATGTCGTGCCCTTTGCGGCAAAAATACAGCGGCTTGATACCCACGCGGTCGCGCGCCAGAACCAAACGCCGGCGCGACTCACACCAGAGCGCCAGACCGAACATGCCTCGCAGCCGCCGGAAACACTCGGTGTCCCACTTCAGAAAGGCGTGCAGCACCACTTCCGTGTCGCTGCGACTGGCAAAGTGATGTCCTCGTTCCTGCAATTCGGCGCGCAGCTCGGCATAGTTGTAGACCTCGCCGTTGTAAACCAGGACCACGTCACCATCTTCGCTGCGAAGGGGCTGCTCGCCCGACACGAGGTCGATGATCGTGAGCCTCACTGCACCCAAAGAAACGTGCTGAGATTCGTAAACGCCTTGCTGGTCTGGCCCGCGATGAATCAAAGAAGCAGTGGCCCCGCGAATGAGCCCAGGCTGAACCGAGCGATCTTCGTGTGTGAAACCAGCGATGCCGCACATTTCAATGCGCTGCGCAGGCCAGCGCCACCCCCGCTGCCACCAGCAGCATGCCGGCCCAACGCACCCTGCTCACCTGCTCACTAAGCAGGAACTTTGCGCCGAGGGCGCCGACGATGTAGTTGGCTGCCGTTGCGGGAACCACAAAGCTGACCTCTGCCCAGGACAGCACAGTGATGAACGCGAAGAAGGCCACGGCCATCAGCCCGACGCCGATCCACATTTGGCCTTGTGCGAGGGCGCGGCCGACTCGGTGCGGAGCGATTCTCCAAGTCCATTGCTCCCCGCGTGCCACCTTCTTCATCACGTGGGTCACCATGATGTCTCCGGCGGTCCCTGCCAAAACCACCACCGTCAAAAGAAGCGCGGTTCGCACGTTCAACTTTCCCTTTCGGTGGCAGGAGACGTTCGGCCCACAAGCGCCGCCCCCGCACAGATCAATCCGATCCCGATCCACCGCCCGACGGGAACATGCTCGCCCAGAACCGTGGACCCTAAGAGTGCCACGACAACATAGCTGCCGGCGGAGGCAGGCAGAACGTAGCTGTAGTCGGCCCAGGAAAGCACCAACATGTAACAAATGAAAAAGAGAATCAAAAGGCTGATGCCAAGCCAGACAGAGCCGGATTGGAAGGCTCTCCAAAAGAAGATGGCCAGCGCCTGAGGCGTCCAGTTGGGTGGCGCGCCCGTGCGATTCATCCCTTCCCGCAGAAAGGTATTGCCCAGGGGATTGAGCATTACGACAAGTACGATAAAGAAATTTGTTCTCGCCCGCAAGGACGACCTTGAAATCATAGGCTTCTAATCAGCACTCTCGCGTCGGGTCCGGCAGTAATCCTGTGCTCCGAAAATGAGTCGCGATGTCTCCACGGGCGCTCGTCAGTACTTTGAGGTTGTTCCACCGCCTATCCTCCTGCACCGTGTTCTTGCCGGAGGGTAAGAGTTGATGGCGATTCGTGGCTTCTGATCGCCTTGATCGCATAAATGGGCTTCCCTTGCGACTCGTAATAGGTGCGGGACAAGATCTCAGACACCAACCCCAGGCACAGGAATTGAATACCTGCCAGTATCAGCACCGTGGCAGCAAACAAGAGCGGCCCGTTCTCCAACATGACTTCCTTGTGGAGGACCAGCTTCTTAAAGACCAAGGCGGCCCCTATCAAAGTACCGGCCCCCGTTGCCAGTAAGCCGAAGAAACCGAAGAAGTGCAGCGGCCTTGTCGAATAATCGAGCAAGAACTTTGTGCTCATGAGGTCGAGGATGACATGGAACATTCTCAAAAACCCATAGTTAGAGTTGCCGGTCCGCCGAGGTGGATTGTTGATCGGGACTTCCGCAATCCGTGCTCCAGACCAAGCGGCCAGAGCGGGAATGAAACGGTGAAGGTCACCGTAGAGTTGAACATTCTGAATGATCTCTCGCCGATAAGCCTTGAAAGTCGTTCCGAAATCGTGAAGTGGCACACCCGAGAGCTTCGCCATCATCCAGTTCGCAGTACGGCTCGGCAGCCGGCGTGTCAGCCACCTGTCGCGCCGTTGCGTCCGCCACCCGCTGACGATGTCATAGCCGTCCGCGAGCTTGGCAATGAAGACAGGGATTTCCTCAGGGTCATGTTGCAAGTCGCCGTCCATCGAGATGACGATTTCTCCGCGCGCAACGTCAAAACCGGCCTTCAGCGCTGCCGTTTGCCCGAAATTTCTGCGCAGGCTGACAATCTTAATGCGGGAATCACTCTCGTAAATCTGGTCGAGTACCTGCGGCGTTGTATCCTTGCTGCCGTCGTCCACGAAGATGATCTCGTAGGGTTGATCGAGCCCGGTCAACACCTGGGTGAGCCTGACATAAAGCGGTACGATGCTGGCTTCCTCGTTAAAAAGAGGGATAATGATGGAAAAGCTGATGTTGTTTGGCGAATTCATTTGGCCACTCCTTAATTCATTCGCGCCGGTCGCAGGGTGTTGCGGTGCTTACTTCGAGGTCGCGAGCTGTCACTTGGTTCCCGTGGGCTGCGCTGGCGAACTCACTATAGCTTACGAGTTGAATGCCCTCGCTGATGGCCAGTTCCCTGGTCCGAGGTGACATGAGGGCGCGGGATTCAGTCTCCCGCTGGGCAAGCAGCCGCGTTCCCGTTTTCGCCAAAAGCGAGTCGGTGTAGCCAGGGTGGCACATCAGTTCGCTGGCGCCTTCTGGCAAGCCGCGCATGATCTCTTCAAGTCTCTCCACATTGAGCAAGCCGGTTTGGCTGAGGCCGTAAAAGTGCGCAGGATAATTAAGTCTGGCTTGAGCCAGTTTCAACCTGAAGCGCCGGGCGAACCAACTGACCACGCGCCCTGCGAGACACTGCCTGAAAACACCTGCCTGAGGGTCCCGGAGGCAGTGCGGAAGGCATGCCAGCGGTAATTCCTCCATCGGGCAGCGCACGCTGGGGATGCCGAACTCCTGCGCCAATCGAATGACGATTTCCGAAATGCCAGGCAGAACGTGCAGGTGCTTGTGTCCGTCAAGGTGTGTCAGGATAATACCCGCGCGAAGGACTTTGGCAATCTGTGCCCGCAGTTCGATTTCGATCTCGCGCAAGCTAATGCGGTGAGTCACGATTCTGTTTAGGAGCTGACGAGCAGTCAAATACAGCCGACCGTGCGCATCCACGAGGGTGGGAACCTCCAATGCCGGCGAAACAGGAATTCCTTGAGTGAGAACCAAGTGCACTCCGACGCTCAACCGGGGTGCTCGCATGGCCATGGCGATGGCCTCTTCGAAGGCTCCCCCATTCGCCATCAGGCTCGTACTAGTTACGATACCGTAGTGATGGGCATCGAGAATCCCCTCACTGACGAGTCTCGTGAGCCCGAAATCGTCGGCATTGACAATCAACCGCTTCATGGCTTATTTCTAAGCAGCCCCGCCGAGGCTGTGTTCTGAATGCAAGACCCATCTCCGATAGGCGCCTAGGGCCGGACGGAGGACCCGGTGACCGGCTTCGTAGTTGGGAGGGTCACCTCCGAATTGCTGGAAGACGCCTTTCGTGCGTACCTCCAGCGTTCGGAGCGAAGGCGAAGATATTCGACAGCTTCCTTGTAAAGCCGATTTCGCTCCTGGGCATCCCAAATAGCCTTGCGCACGATCCGCCAAGCAACTCGCGGACGGAAATAGTAGGAGTCGTAGAAGCGGTTCACCGCCGCCATCATCTCCTCGCGGCTCAGCCCGGGATACTCGATGTGTGGAAGCTGGTGGCCCATCGCGTCGGACATGGGACGGTCGGCCAGGAAGCCGTTTTTGGCGAGGTACTCGTGCATTTCGGTGCCCGGGAAGGCGTGCGCAATGGACACCTGGATGGTCTCTGCGTCGAGCTCCTGAGCGAAGTCGATTGTCCTCTGGATGCTTTCTTTGGTCTCCCCGGGCAAGCCGATGATGAAGTCCCCATGGATGAGGATGCCAACCTTCTTGCAATTCTTGGCAAACTCCCTGCCCATTTCGACCGTCGCCCCTTTCTTGATGTTCTTCAAAATTTGCGGATCGCCAGACTCAAAGCCGACGATGAGCAGCCGGGCGCCAGCTTCGGCCATCGCTTTCAAGGTCTCGTAGTCGCTGTGTACACGCGCTGTACACGACCAGCGGAAACCCAGCGGCTTAAATTTCTTGCAAAGCTCCAGCACCCGGTCCTTGCGAATGTTGAATGTGTCATCGTCGAAGAAAAACTCCTTGGCTTGAGGGAACAATTTCAAGGCCTGGCGAATTTCCTCCGCAACGTTCTCCGCCGAGCGGACGCGCCAAGCGTGCCCGGAAAGTGTTTGCGGCCACAGGCAAAAAGTGCAGAGCGCGGGACAGCCTCGCGAGGTGTAGAAGGCCACGTAAGGGTGGAGCAGGAAAGGTACGTTGTAATTTTCGATGAGCAGATCACGCTTGTAAACGGGCGTAACGAAAGGCAACCGGTCCAGGTCCTCCGCCTGGAGTGCCGGCCGCGGCGGATTGTGAACCACCTGGCCGTCCTTGCGGTACGAGACCCCTGGAATCTCGCCGAGTGGCATGCCCTGCGCAAACTCGACCACGGCATAGTCGAATTCGCCGCGAACGACGAAATCGATATCTTCGCTGGCCTTCAAGCTTTCAACCGGTTGCGCCTGAACTGGGGGACCTACAAAGGCGATTTTCAGGCCGGACTTAGCTTCTTTCATCATGCGCGCCAGTCGAAGGTCATTCTGAAACCCAACCGTAGAAGTGAACAGGACGACAAAATCGTAGCCGCAGGCGATCTGCACTGTTTGTTCCGGCGAGACCTTGTGGGGCGGGGCGTCCAGCAGGCGGCTTCCCTCCAGCATCCCCGCTGGGTACGCCAGCCAAACCGGATACCAGTACGATTCGATTTCCCGCGTCGCCGGCCAGCGGGAGCCGGCTCCTCCGTCAAATAGCTCGAAGCTCGGCGGGTTCATCAAGAGCGTTTTCATCACTCTCGGCATACACCTCCTTGGGGCTTCCCCTTCGTTAGAGATTCGTGCTACTACCTTATATCGGTCGTTAATTATATACGAGCGCGCAGGATCTACATAAGGTCAGATACTCAGTACCGGGCATGGCGCGTCGCGAATCACCGCATAGGTCAGATCCCGGATACGGCCGGACGTCCCAGGCCCAGGGCTCCTTCCAATGATGAGCGCGTCCGCCCCTGAGCGTCGCGCCGCCTCGAGCAGGGCCTCTTTAACGGGGCCGATGGCGACAAGGGTGCGGGCATGGGAACCGACCACCCTCTGAAGTTCGTCAAGGCGGCGCCGTGTTTCCTGCCTTTCCGCGAACTGTACTTCTTCTTCAAGGTCCAATCGCACCGGCAAGCCGGGATCCCCTGGAATCGCATGGATAATCGAGAGGTTCGCGTGGACCAAGGCTGCGGCCTGAGCGGCATAGCGGAGGACCCTTTCCGAGTCGGCGGTCAAGCCAATCGCGCACACCCATTCCCGATGCTCCAGCGGCCTGGGCGCTATCGTCTCCGCGTGCTGGGTGGTCATCACTAGACAGTCGGCCTCATCCAAGACTTTGGCGGTCGTGGACCCAAGCAACATTCGCCGAAAACGACCGGCGTGCGTGGGCATGACGATGACATCGAATCGCCTATCCCGAGCGAATTCGCAGATCCGTGTTGCCACATCACCGCATACCAATGCCCTGGCATTATGATCCGGCGGAAACTCGGAAGCGAGGAAGGAAGAGAGCTTTTCCTGCACCAGGTTTCTGTGCTCTTCCTCAACCTCCGGGAGCGGACGCACGTAGAGTTCGAAAGAGCTGAGGGCTGTGGGATCAAAGGCGTGAAGCAGAGTCACTTTAGCCGAGAACAAGGCTGCAGCTCTCTGGACAAAGGGGGCCATAGCAACACACGCGGGCGAGAAATCGACAGGGAAGAGGATGTTTTGGATCATCGTCAGGGAGGACTCGCCGCTAGCGACGGCATCGCCAGTTTGGCCAACGAGGGTTCCGCAGAAGGCAACTGCTCAGGTTTGGTTTCTATCGGGCTCGGGCCGCTCAGGCCCTCATCGGTTGCAAAGCGGATTTCCATGGGGGTGTTCTTGGCGAAGGTGACATCAGTTCCGCGTGCTACCGCGTGGGAGTAAACGGACCAGCCGACTCCATAAAAGGCAAGCCCGGCGGTGACCGGTTGGGAGCTAGCGAGCAGAAACACCACCCTACCGATCAGCCCGAAACCTGCGGCACCCCTCATGGTTGCTCCAGCCGGTGCCTTGGGTCGCCCCAGCTTGCACAGTGGCATGAGAATGAGGCTCGAGGGCATTGGGAGAAAACCTCGCGAGGAGCACGTCAAATCCACGAGAGCTGCTGACATGAACTGCGCGCCTTCAAGGCGGCCTCAAGCTCCCGGGACGCTCCGTCCGGCACGTCAATTTGCCGAAATAGGAAGCGAAGCTGACCACTCCTGCCCAGCCATCGAGCGGGTATGGCTTCCGTCACGTTACCCTGCAGAAGCGCGCCCTCCGGGAGGATCAAGTGATGGTCGAAGGAGAAGAGCGGCTCGGACACCACGGCTTGAACCGGCGAGCCTCTGTGGTCAGTGGCCGAACTCAGAGGGGTGACCAGCCGCGCGCGCACAACGCTGCCCGGTGGT
>DATJKY010000499.1:0-1508 GCA_035490955.1 Terriglobia bacterium
ACTGCCGCAAGCCGCGCCGATCAGGCGCTTCAGACTGATCCGTTCCAGGCGGATTTCAAAGAGGATGATCGATGCGCCCAGCACCAGGCCGCCCACTCCGGCCTGCCAAGGCAAGGTCTGAAAAGGATGCAGCGTGTACGCGGCAACCGCCAGAACCAGGACGAAAATCAACCGAACGATAGCGAGATCGAGCACTTGAGCACCCCCTCAGGGTGAGTACGGGATCACGAAACGCAACCATAACCGTCACCTAACCCGGGAAAGCTGCAACACCAGCGTAAAAGTATACCATCTCGCCGTGGCGCTTGCCGGGGCGTTTACGAACTTGGGGGGGACCCGAGATTCCGTTCGGTTTCGGAATTGTCTCGACGGCACTTTACCGGGACACCCGCGACGTGTATCATAGCTCCCATGCGTCTATTCGTCTCGTTGTGGCTGTTGCTTTCCATTGCGTTATTTGCCCAGGAGGCAAAGAAGGGTCCGAATCCATTCGAGAACCCGAAAAACCTGAAGTTGTTGCAGCCGGCCAATGCGCGCCAAGCTATGCAAGCATTCCGGGCGGCGCTGGGCGTCCAGTGCGTCTATTGTCACGTGCAAGGTGATTTTGCCAGCGACGACAACCCGAAGAAAAACGTCGCCCGCATGATGATTACGATGGCAAGGCAGATCAACATGAATTTTCCGGATGGCAAACAGCATGTGACTTGTTACACTTGCCATCGCGGTGCCGAAGAGCCTTTGACCGAGGCTCCCGCGCCGGCCGAAGCTCCCAAAGAAGCTCCCAAATAGCGTCCGCGTGTAAGAGTTGTGAATCGACGTCGATCCCGATTGAGATCGCGGGAGGGTGGTTGTGTCCTTGTGCGGCACTCCACGCCGTTTCCCTCGAGGTGCGGTTGACCTCAGCTTGATCGGTGTGATAGGTTTGCTTTGGCTCGAGGTGCTCGCCGTGAAGGGCGAGTGAAAAGGGAAGCGGGTGAGAATCCCGCACGGTCCCGCCACTGTATGCAGTGAGCTCCGGCAACTCCGCCACTGTCCTGGCACGGACGGGAAGGCAGCCGCGAAGCCATGACCTGCAAGTCAGGAGACCTGCCTCGGGCGATTACGAACCCCGCTTCGTGTGAAGGCGGAGGGTGAACGTGGCGGGCCGGCCCACGGGGCTGGTTCCTCTCTTCTTCTCCCTGAAAAGCGAAGCGGCACGCGAGGAAGTGAGCGAAGATGCCGAGCCGCACCCCCACTGATCGAGCAGGATTTTTCCTGCGCTTGTTTTTCCTCTGCCTGGCCGTTCCCGCGGTTTTCTGTGAAAACGGCGTCTCGGTTTCGGGCACGGTCCGGGACAGCCAGGGGGCCGCCATCGCGGCCGCCTCCATCACTCTGGTCGCCCGCGACAATACCGTGAACGCGGCGGTCGCCAGCGATTCGTCCGGGCGCTACCGGTTCGAGAGCGTGGCGCGCGGGGCTTACCTCATCACCGCCACCGCGCCGGGCTTCGAGAGTTCTGAGGCTCGGCC
>DATJKY010000500.1:0-8141 GCA_035490955.1 Terriglobia bacterium
TTTGCTTCCGAACGGTAGGCGACAAGCGAGCCGTCGGGCGACAGCGCCGGCGCCACGTTGTCCACTTGGCTGTGGGTTACCTGCACCGCTGAACCGCTGGCTACATTTTGGACCCAGATGTTAAGGTTGCCCGGTCCGTCGCGATCCGACGAGTATGCTAATGTCTTCCCGTCCGCGGAAAGGGTTGGGTCCCAGGTAAGTCCCCCGTCAGACGTTAAGGGCTCCAGATCAAGAGTTTTCGGGGTTTTCGAAGGTTTCTGACGCCAAAAGGAGAGGATCAAGGCTGCTGCCAATAGGGCGACGGCCCCAAGCAATGCCCACCGCGACGTCCAGACAAAGGGTCGGCGTCGCACGGCGAGGTCGGGCGACGCTTCGGCTTGGCCAACTGAGTCCCCTGCAGCGCGGGGCGGAGGAGCCACCGGAGTCTCAGGCGCTCCACTAAGCGCGCTCATCACCGCTCTTGCGTTCTGAAAGCGTGCGGCCGGCGCGGTTTGCAAACAACGCATGATGGCGGATTCCCACTGCGGATCAAGATCGGGGGAGTACAGTTTTGGGGAGGGAGGTAACCCTTTGAGACGCCACAGTATTTGACCCAGCCCGCTGCGCGAGGAGAAGGGCAGCTTGCCTGTCACCATCTCATACATCACCAGACCAAGTGCATACAAATCCGTAGCCGGCGTCGCCTCGCCACCTTCGAGCTGCTCGGGAGCCATGTAGGGAGGAGTTCCCACGAGCTGATCCGGAGTTGTTAACAAACCCGAGATAGTTCCGCTGGCTATCGGCTCTATAGCTCGGGCGACTCCGAAGTCCGTGACCACGGCGCGGATCTTCGCTTCGGACGGAACCAGGATCACGTTGGAGGGCTTGAAGTCCCGGTGGATGACCCGAGCCTCATGGGCGGCGGCGAGTGCCTCCGCCATCTGCTCGACAACAGGAAGGGCCTCCTGAGTCGGCAGGCGAACCCGGCCGCGAAGGTGCTCGGCTAGCGTTTCGCCCTCCAGCAGCTCCATGGTGAGGAAAGTGATTTCGACGCCCGATGACAACCCGTGGTGCCCGAGATCGAAGATCCGGCAGACGTTGGGGTGCGTCACTTTACGCGCCAACTGAATCTCGTGCCTGAAGCGGCTGATCGCAACGGGGTCCGAAGAAACCTCCGGGCGAATGGCCTTTAAGGCCACACGGACTTTCAGCTCGAGGTCCTGCGCCTCGTACACTTCTCCCATTCCACCCCGACCCATGAAGCGCACGATTTTAAAACGGCGAGAAATAACGTCCTCCGGAGAAAAAACCGGACGACCGGCGTCGGGGGTTGGGACGTCTATGGCCTGAGTAGTCTGTTCGGACACGCCGGCGGCTCGCTCGTATCCTTCCAAGAGGCGCTCCACTTCCCTGCGTAGCGAATCCTGACCGGCACAGGCTTTGGCCAGAAAGGAAGGGCGCCTTTCCGGCTCCTGCGTCAGGGCAGCCATGAAAAGCTTCTTAATGAGTTCCCCCCGGTCCAAACTCATCGATTACTCGCTAGCAAGGGTTAGGGCCTTCTTGCCGACGTCCTTATGAATGCCAGCACGATTCAGACCCCCCGCTCATCAAAATAAACTCGGCAACTCTCCTCGCTGAGCTGGAGGCCGAGCCGCCAAATCCCGCGCTTTCCAGACAGTGTACACGAAGACGCTCTCATTGGCGAGCGTTATGCTGCCCGCATCTTATCGAGTTATGTAACTCCTTATAATACGTGTATCGGTCAAACTTTTTCGTGTACGTGGCGCTTGGTTGCAGGAATTCGCGCCGTGAAGGCCTTCAGGTGCTGGGGGATACGCCGCTCAGCCGGCTAAACAAGCTGCGGAAAAACGCTAACTGCTAGTCAGCACGCAATGCCATCAAAGGATTGATGCTCGCGGCTCTGCGAGCCGGGAAATAGCCGGCTAAAAGCGCCATCGCGACCAGAAAGCCGCCGACGGTGAGGAAAGTGAGCGGATCTGTTGCGGTAACCCCATGAAGGAAGCGGTTCATCATTCGGTTCACTATCAGTGAAGCAGTAACCCCCACCGCGAGACCGCTCAGCACAAGGCGCAGGCTCTGGCCGAGGACGAGAACAATGATACCACCCTTGGTGGCTCCCAATGCGACCCGCACACCCATTTCGTAGGTCCGCTGCGTGGTGGAATAGGAAACCACTCCGTACGTGCCGACGGCCGCCAGGATCAGAGCCGAAGCGGCAAAGCTGACGAAGAGCCACATCATGGAACGAAAGTTCGAGGTCGAACTGGAGACGACCTCTTTTAGGGTTCGGACCTGACTGACCGGCACATTAGGATTCACGTATCTCACGAGGCTGCGAATTTCCCCTGCGACCTGCGCCGGGTCCGCGCCGGTACGGACGACCAAGTCCATGGAAGCAGGTACTCGCTCGGTCAAATCCACCGACTGAGGGTAAGGCATATAGACTGCGCCTTTCATCCAGTCCGGCGTGTCACTGCTCAGGCTGAATTGCTGCACGTCTCCTACAACCCCCACGACAGTTCGCCATTGCTTGTCCCAAACCACTCGTATGTGCTTACCGAGAGGATTCTCAGCGGGCCAATAACGCCGGGCTGTGGCCGCGCTAACCATAACAACGTGAGCGGACGCCTCCCCATCGGCAGCAGTGAATACTCTTCCTACCAGAAGGGGAATGTGCATGACTCTGAAAAAGTCCGGTGTCACCGCTCCCGCCCAGAGCAGGGGTGCGACGCCGGCGGCGGGATCCAGAGGATGGCCTTCGATCTCCGCCGGTACGGCAGGCGTTTCGCCACTCAAAGGCACAGCATTCGTGGCAGCCACCTCGGCAACTCCTGTAATCCCCCTGGCCCGACGAAGCAGTTCGTCGTATAGCGAGACGCACGCTGTCCGGTTTGCGCAGAAGGACTGGCTGGGGAACGCACGAACGGTCAGAAGCTGGGTCGAGCTGAAACCGGGATTCGCTTGGGTCATCAGCCAGAGGCTCTTGATCAGGAGTCCCGCCCCCATGGTCAGAATGACCGCGAGCGCAACCTCGGCCGCTATTAGGGAGCTGCGTAGGCGGACCCCCGGCACGCCCGCGGCGCGCTGTCCGCCCGACTTGATGGTTCCTGCAAGGTTGAGATTTGATGCGCTAAGAGCCGGCGCCACTCCTGCCGCGAGTCCCGTAAGAACGGACAGCGCAGTCATGAGGGTGAGCACTCGCCAGTCCATGCCAGCCCGAGCCAGTTGCGGAGTGTCTGCGGGGAAGGTGCTCTTCAGCACCGAGAGAGCTCCAAAGGCCAGGGCCAGCCCCAGCGCTCCACCAATGAGTGCGAGCACCACGCTCTCTGTGAGAAATTGACGTACAAGCCGCTCGCGCGCTGCTCCCAGCGCCGCCCGCAGACCTATTTCCTTCGAACGGGCCGGCGCGCGCGAAAGCAGCAGGTTTGCGACGTTGGCGCAGGCGACCAGCAAAACCATTCCAACGGCAAACGCCAACGCTAGCATCTTGGGGCGGACGTCACCTACCATGTCCTGCTGCAAGGGCACAACCTTAGCATCCGAGTTCCAATCGCGGCCCATAGGAAATGAGAATAGGGTGATGATATGGGGGATCATCAATCGCAGCTCGTTTTGGGCCTGCGGCAGCGTCGCACCCGGGCGCAATCGGGCAAGGAGCGGCATGTAGCCTTTACCCCAATAATCTTCCGCGTCACTGGGATCGAGGTGGAGCGGGATCCAGAGTTGCACTTCGGAAGACGGATAGCTGAAATCCGGTGGCATCACTCCCACCACCTGCCGGTCAACTCCGTCAAGGGTAATCGAGTGTCCGAGGATGCGCGGATCACCGTCGAATCTGCTCTTCCAGAGAGCGTGGCTGAGAACGACGATTTGGTCCCGTCCTGGCTGGTCCTCTCCCGCGACAAACGTGTTTCCGATTTCCGCTCCCGCTCCGAGCACAGAGAATAGATTTGCGGAGACCGAGCTTCCGATGAGCCGTGCCGCCTCCCCCCGGCCGGTAAGGTTGAACTCCAGGTTGGAGGTCGCGCCCGCAACGTCCATGGTGCGGCTGTCCTGTTGCATGGCGACGAGCGCCCCCTTGGGGTAGTAATCCGTCACGCGCATCAGCCGCTCTGGTTGTGGGTAGGGCAGAGGCTGCAGGAGAACACCATTCACGATGCTAAACATGGCCGCGTTGCCGCCGATCCCCAGCGCCAATGAGAGCACCGCAACGGTGGAAAAGCCGGGATTCCTTCGCAAGGAGCGAAGGGCGTATCGCGCGTCGTCGAAGAGTTGCTCGATCCATGTCCATACCCACAACTCGCGTATCTCCTCTTGCACTTGTGTGACGTTACCGAACGCGCGCTGGGCGGCGTAGCGCGCCTCCTCGGGCGGAACGCCTGCCGCCTGTCGCTCCTCCGTCTCAAGATCGAGATGAGCGCGGAGTTCCCTCCCCAGATCGTCCTCACGAGTTCGCCGCTTATCCTGCCAACGCGTCCACAAACGCCCAATGTGCATTACGGCCTCCTGAACAGCAGAGAGTTGGAAACAGGGACATCTCCAGAGTGTGTGCAGCCATTCCGTTCAGGTCTGAAGCTACTTTGTCCACGATGGTAGACATTCTACCATAAAGCGCCTCGATAAGGTAGACGAGGAGGCTGTAGCCTCGCCGTCAGAGCCCGGGCACTTACTTCTAAGTTGTAGATAACAGGGTCTACTCTTGACGGTACAAGTCCCGCCGCCGAACTGGCTTTGAGTCGCGTTCACCGTCGGAAAATCGGTGGAGTTAGCCCGTTATGGCGGACAAAACGTGAAGTTTGTTGGCGTTTTTGTTGTCATTTCGTAGGTGCTCTCCAAGAATGACCCACCGTTGTTCATCAGGTTTGACCCACCCCAAGAAGCTGACGGTCGTGGGATAGATGCGTCCGTGCAGTCCTTCAAGTTGTCCTCCTCATCACTTCTCTTCCGGCGACGGTTGGACGATCTCGTGTAACGTAGCCCAGCCGGTGGGACTCTTGTCGTAGAAGACCAAGACCAGAAAGATTCATCCCTTAGTTAAGAAAGGCTCACTGCCCTTGATGCAATCTATTCCATGCGCAGGGTCGTGGCCGGGTCAACTCCTATAGCGCGAATCACAGGGGGCATCGCGGCAAGCACAGCGACGACTAGGGTCGCGACTGAAGGGACTGCCAGCATTGCCGGGTCTGTCGCCTTCACCTGATATAAAAGCGACTGGATGTAATGCACAGACGCAAGACCCACCGTGAGCCCGGCAACACTCCCTGCCAGCAACGTGGTAAGAACCTCGAACGTCACGTACTGCGTCACATCAAACGTCCGCGCGCCGAGCGCCATGCGAATACCGATTTCGCGTCTCCGCTGGAGGACAGTGTAATTGAGCACTTCATACAGGCCAATGCCAGCGAGCAGAAGTGCGACACCCCCGAAGAAAACAGCTAGGCTCTCCAGCAAGCGCTCCCGGACCGTCTGAGCATCATCGATCTGTTGCTGCGTGCGGATGTCACTCACGCGAAATCCAGGGCGCGCTACCGGAATCGCCCGCCGCAGTGTGGGTGCAATTGCCAGGGGGTTCGAACTGAGAGTGCGCACGATGATCGTCTCTTTGTCGATCGGCTGAAATATGCCCTTGGGGTTGATCGATGAAAACGGCACATAGGCTTGAGGTGGAATAGGCTCACGGACGTTTTGGTAGACCACATCCCCCACTAAACCGACGATCTCGAACCTGGTCCGCACCCCCGAAGGAGCTGTCTCGAACCATTTGCCGACCGGATTTTGTCCAAGAAAGTACTGCCGGGAAAAAGCCTCATTCACGATTGCCACTCCGGGATTGGTGTCGCCGAGTCGGAAGTCTCTTCCATCGATGAGCGGGATCTTCATTGCGCCGATCCAGCCGGGTGAGATCTTCAGAAATAGTGTCAGCACGGGGGCGGGAGGCGCACCGTTGATGGAAACGAAGTTGTTCGACATCGTCCCGCTCATCAGAGGCCAACCGGCCATCGCCACAGTCTCAACGCCCGGGACCGCCTTCAGCTTCTCCTTTACCTGGTCCCAGTACACCGGCAATTGTGCTGGTCGTGCGATTGTGTCAAGCACGAGAACCCGCTCAGCCGAGAAGCCCGTGGGCCGATTCGACAGCCGCTGGAACGTGGTCACAAAGAGGCCGGCAACGAAAAGTACCAGAAAACAGAAGGCCGTCTGCACCGCGATCAACGCGTGCATCAACCGGCGCTGCGCGTGGGGGTCGTCGCCTCCTCGGAGCGCACTTACCGGCTGCACGGATGAGGCGCGCAAGGCGGGGGCGATGCCGAAAAGGAGGGTTACGCCGAAGGTCAACGCCAGGCCGAATCCAAGCTCACGCCAGTCCACCGGAAGGAACAAGCGCGCTGGATTGTCCGGCGGATTGATCCTGCTGACGACGAAGGGCGCAGACCACCAGGCGAACGCGAAGCCGACGGCGGCCGCGAGGAACCCGATGAAGGCGGCCTCTACCAGAACCAGTTGCAAGAGGCGTGCCCGCCCTGCCCCTATCGAGACGCGCAGAGCCATCTCGCGCGCCCTCGCCGCGGCTTGAGCTGTCATCAGATTGGCAACGTTGGCGCACGCGATCAGCAGCACCAGCGCCACCAATGCCCCAAGCGCCGCGAGCGAAGTGCGGTAATCTTCCTGCATGCCGGAGATGCCTGTGGCTGCCGGTTCCATCACCAGTTTTTGGTGGAGGAAATTTTCAACACGCTCCTTGGGCATGCCGACGAACCCCTTAGCCCTCTCCTCTTGGACCGCCTGATTGATGGTCGCCAGTTTCTCGCGGACCGGCTCGACGGCAACACCCGGCTTCAGTTTCACGAACGTCCGGAACCAACTCCAGTCGGAATGGGTAACACCGGGGTGCATCATGGTGGGTAGAAAAATGTCGACGGCAGTGCCAGGTTCGGTTCCCGTGAACTCTTCAGGGCCAACCCCCACTATCTGATAAAGATCGTCATCCATTCGGAAAGTACGCCCGATAACCTTCGGATCGCGACTAAAGCGGCTCGTCCAATAGTCGTAGGAGAGCACGGCGTATGGATGAGCGCGGGGCTTCAGATCGTCTGCTGCGGTGAGCAACCGTCCCAAGGCGGGCCGAAGTCCGAAGGAATCGAACATCCGGCCGGAGACGAATTGCCGGGTAGCCTTTTCCACCTCATTGTCCGACCCATAAGTCGGATCGCTGAGTTCGGCATAGGATACTGCGATCAATTCGGCCGGGCCTTCTACCGCCGCGCGCTCCAGTTGAAACAGAGGATATTCGTTGCTGTCGGAAGTTCTGAACTTGCCGGCGGGTCCTATACCTCGGCGCGCCAGAACGTATAACTGTTCTGGTTCCGATACAGGCAAGGGTCGCAACAGCAGCGCGTCGATCAGGCGGAAAGCCGACGTGCACGCCCCGATCCCAAGGCCGAGTGACAGGATGGCCGCCGCGGAGGCCACCTTGTTCTTCATGAGCTGCCGCCAGCCGAAGACGGCGTCGGCGCGCAACGAGTCAAGCCATATGATCAGTTTGGCGTCGCGGCTCTCCTCGCGCAGGCGCAGCGCCGAACCCAGCGCGCGCTTAGCTTCCTCCGGGTCACGGTCGTGCTCGATCGCCTCTTCTAAATGTGAGCGGAGCTCCTCATCGATCTCTCCAATTAATCCGTCACCGCGAAATACATTCGCGAGTCGCGACCAAAAGGACATGTCACACCGTCCTCAAAACGCAATTTACCGCCGCGGTCAGCGCATGCCAACGCGTCTCCTCGTCGTCCAGTTGTTTCGTGCCCACCGCTGTCAGTTCGTACAGACGCACCCGGCGGCCGTTGTCTTTCGTAATCCAGTGCGCTCGAATCCAGCCCGCTTCCTCCATCCGATGGAGTGCGGGATAGAGCGACCCCTCTTCCACCCGAAGTACCTCAGCAGACCTCGCCTGTATCGCAGTCGTGATGGCGTAACCGTGGAGCCGCGGGTTCCGCGAGAGAACCTTCAGCACCAGCAGATCGAGTGAACCCTGGAGAGAGTCATGCTTATGCATACTCAGACCTCTAGGTAGATGGACGCGGTGGCGAAGGATTGGTTAGCAGAAAATCTGTAAGCTCGCGCGTTGGTGGGCCGTTCCAAGGTACTCA
>DATJKY010000501.1:0-6525 GCA_035490955.1 Terriglobia bacterium
GCAGGAGTCCGGTCTCAGTTCGACGAAAAGAGAACAAGCACTCCTCATCGCTGACACCCAGCACCTACCACCTGATTTATTTTGCCAAGCTTCGGCAGGCGTGTCCACTAAACTCTACTAACGTAACACGCTGCTGAAAAAAGGGTATCTGTCATGCTGATTTCCCGCATGCGGAGATTTGCGATTGCGACGATTGCGAACAAGCCGTTGCCGGCTCGTGGAAAAAGGAGTATGCTAGTGTTAGGGTTCCTTACCTGGTCCGAAGCACCCAATCCTTAGGAGTTGGAGAGGGGCTTGGCGTCAGGACTTGAGATCTCGAATCCGGCGAAGGTAAGAATGTGCGCGACGAAGAAAGGGCGGGTTTTGGCATCTAATCCATGGCAAAGCGCGGGAACATTTCTGTTTCTACTGCTCCACGAACAGGAAGTCGCGTCATGTGCACGGGGCCGGGTACAATCATAAGATGACCGCGAGAAGACTCACCAGAACAATCATCGAGGGTCTACGGCAGACAGCCAAGCTCACGGTGGTGCCGCTCGCCCAGGGCACTGAAGAAGTGCTGGTGGGCGGACAAGCCGTCATCGAGGGCGTGATGATGCGTTCACCGCACTCGTACGCAGTCGCGGTGCGAAAACCGAACGGCTCTATCGCGGTCGTCCAGAGCTTCCTGGAGCGGCCCTCGGAGAAGTATCCTTGGCTGAGGTACCCGATCTTGCGCGGCTTGGCGAGCTTGGGCCAGGCGCTCGCCTTGGGAATTCGCGCCTTGCGGTATTCCGCCCGGACGGCGATGGAAGAGGGAGCGCCGTCCTCTTCGAAGGACGTAGCCGAGAAGAAGCCCGACATCAGCAACTGGCTGTTGGCACTCAACATTCTTTTCTCTCTGGTCTTCTTTATCGCCTTCTATAAGTTCCTGCCGCTCTATCTAGCTACGAGGCTCCAGGCTCATTACGCAATTGTCAGAAACCTTCTGGTCTTCAACTTTGTCGACGGCATCATTCGCATCACGCTGTTTCTCGGCTTTCTGGTGCTGATCGCGCAGTCGAAAGAGATCAAGAGGGTTTTCGAGTATCACGGCGCCGAACACAAAGTGGTGTGGGCTTTCGAAAGGAGCGGACGTCTGGACTTGGCCGCCGCCCGCGCCTGCACCCGTTTTCACCCGCGATGCGGAACGAGTTTTCTGCTGGTGGTCATGGTCATTGCCATGCTGCTCTACATGCTCCTGCCCTTCCATTCCTTCGTTGGCAAGTTTATCGGCCGGATACTGCTGCTCCCTTTGATCGCCGGAGTGTCGTTTGAATTTATTCGCTTCGCGGCGAAGTCGCGTGGCATTTTGTGGCAGTGGGCCTCCCGGCCTGGCCTCTGGCTGCAACGCATTACCACGCGCGAGCCGGATGATAGCCAACTCGAAACCGCCATCAGGGCCCTGGAAGCAGCCATGGAGTTGGAGCGTAGCCGGGGCGGCGAATTGGTGGTGGCCTAGTCAGTAGTAGGCAGTAGGCAGTAACCAGTCGGCAGTCAGCAATAGGCAGCGAGTCCGCAGTAGGGACTGGGCTGGGCGTTGGACTTCAGCGGTGGTTAATCGCGCTGCGGACGCTGGTGACACTTACTGCTGACTGCTTACTGCCGACTGCTTACTGCCGACTGGTTACTGCCTACCGGGAACGAGAAGATGCACTTTCTGGAAAAACTTGCCGAGATCGAAAACAAGTACGAGGAGCTCAGCGCTCGGCTCGGTGACCCCAAAGTGTTGGCTGATGCGACGCTGTATCCGAAAACCGCCAAAGCTCATTCTGAGCTGCGTGAGATTGTGGAAAAGTATCGCCAGTGGAGGGAACTCGATAAGGGTTTGGCCGAGACCAAGACTCTACTGGAAGAGTCCTCATCCGACCTGGCCATGAAGGCCCTAGCACAAGAAGAACTGGAGTCGCTCGAGAAACGTCGGGCGGACGCCGAACTGGAACTGAGAACCCTGCTTCTGCCCAAGGATCCGAACGATGAGAAAAATGTGGTCCTTGAAATCCGTGCTGGGACGGGCGGTGATGAGGCCACGCTATTCGCCCAGGAAGTCTTTCGCATGTATAGTCGCTACGCGGAAACCCAGGGCTGGAAGCTGGACGTGCTCTCCACCAGCCTGTCGGGAGTCGGCGGACTGAAAGAAGCCATTGCCGTCGTCGAAGGCCACAACGTTTACAGCAAACTCAAGTACGAGAGCGGCGTGCACCGGGTGCAGCGCGTCCCAGCCACCGAGCAGCAGGGACGCATCCACACATCCGCCGTCTCCGTCGCCGTGCTCCCTGAGGCCGACGAAGTGGAAGTGGAGATCGATCCCAAAGAGATCCGCATCGACACCTTCTGTTCCTCGGGTCCCGGCGGGCAGTCGGTAAACACCACCTATTCTGCGGTGCGCATCACCCACCTGCCGACCGGTATGGTTGTCTCCTGCCAGGATGAGAAGTCACAGATCAAGAACCGCGCCAAAGCGCTGCGCGTGCTCCGTTCGCGCCTCTACGAAAGGAAACTTCAGGAGCAACAGAAACAGATTACCGAGGAACGGAGGTCAATGATCGGCACGGGAGACCGCAGCGAGAAGATCCGCACTTATAATTTCCCCCAGAATCGCCTCACCGATCACCGCATCGGGCTCACCCTCCATCAACTCGACCGAGTGATGGACGGGAAAATCGAAGACATTATCGAGGCACTGACGACTTACTACCAGGCGGAGAAGCTGAAGGAAGCGACGGTGGCCGCGTAGCTAAGTCGCTGCGCCCGGCTTCACTATGCAAACTGATGCTCACTATAGCTTAGCTGGCCAGGCTAGCCTTTGGGTGGCGTTATTCAGGACTACAGGGTGATTTTCGCATCATTCTGCAGCACTACCCTTCGGGTTGCTGAGTTTGAGATGCTAACGCTTTCCCATTATCAGAAGCTGAACGAAGAGCGAAAGGCGATTCTGGATGCGTTTCAGGACAGCGGAAGGGCTACAGCCTATGAGTGTTTTCCGCATTCAGTTCCTTCAGTCTCAGTCTCAGCTTCACCGGCCGACCTTCGCCGAACTTTCGGGCGAGCCAGTCTTCCATATCGATTCGCAGTGCTTCCAGGTCAACCCTAACGGAAAAATGAGAACCAGCTCCGCTTATTCTTAACTGTGTCTGGTCCGAGGGGTGGCGGTCCCGTGGGTAGTGGCAATCCGTTGACGACTGCCTCGGGATTCCTCTTCAGTAGGAGATCTGCCAAAGCCTTGCCTCGCGCGGCCACCACCTTCTGATAGCAAGGGGAGAGCACGGGTGGCCGATACTGCGTGTCGTGGGCATCGGAGGCGAAGAAGTGAATCAGGTTCCGCTCCAGCAATTGTTCGGCGAAGCGCTGCGCAGCTCGTCCAAAGCCGCCGGTGTAAGACTGGGCGGTGACCTGGACCAAGCAGCTCCGCGTCACCCAGTTGTAGAGAACCTCCAGCTTCCGGCGACACACCGCGTTCCTCTCGGGATGGGTGACGATGGGCGTCAGGCCGGCCACTTGCAGTTCGAAGAAAACGTGGTCCATCTGCTCGGGGACAAAGTGGTCGTCAAACTCCACCAGCACATAACTGGAGAGGTTAATCGTAAACTGCGTGCGGTTCTCGATGAGATGGCGAAGGTTGTCGTAGGAGAGGTGAAAGTCGCAACCTAGCAATAGGTTGGGAACATCTCCTACTTCGGCTTGCAGTCGGGCGAGCTTGGCCTGGTTCTCCTCCGGCTGAAACGGGTACTCGTAGTTACAGTGAGGAGTGGCGACCAGGTGGGTGACGCCATCTGCTGCCGCCATGCGACACATCTCCACGGCGACCTCGAAAGTCTTGGGGCCGTCGTCGGTCGCGGGGAGTGGATGGCAATGAATGTCAATCATGCCGTTTAATTGAGAGCTACAAGGGTCGTGCGCTTTCCGCGTTCTAGCAGGTGCGTGGCGAGGGTTCGTTCACCATCGTCTAAACTAACCATTAAAACCTGTGATAAGCAAGTACGTCAACCGGGCACCACCGCACCGCACCGGTTTCTTGCTATTCACACAAGCAGCTTGACATCACGAGTGAACTGGACTTGAATGGGCGTTGGCGGTGTGCTAGGCTTCTGTCAGGATCTACCGGATAAGGGAGGTGCGACGCACATGAGCAGCATCACCGAGGCCATCCGGGAGCAATTGATGGCCAGTGACGCAGAGTATCAACGCCTCCGTCAAGAACACGCCAGCTACGCAGCTCAGCTCGAACAACTGGTCTCCAAGCGGTTCCTGAATGAACAGGAACAAGTGGATGAAGTCCGCCTGAAAAAGTTAAAGTTACGGGCGAAGGACCGGATGGAGATCCTCGTTCGGCGGGCGCAGGGCGTTTAGACTAGGGCCGCCCACCCGAGCGCCAGCTGGTGTGATCACGCAGCGTAGCGCACAGCGGTGCGGAGGCGCGAGTGTAACCAGGCACAGCTTGCCTCCCTGAGATGCAGTGAAATATGGTGAAAGAAGGCTACGGGTATGGTTTGCCGTTACTTCTGACGGCGGCCGGGCTTTTGAGCCTTCACCTCTACCTGCTTGGCGCCGCTTTCCTGGTTCTTGCCGCGCTCGTCCTTAATTTCTTCCGCGACCCCGACCGTGTCGTTCCCCAGACTCCAGGCGTCATTGTGTCCCCGGCGGACGGGAAGATTGTTCAGGTGGTGGACGAGACTCACGAAGGGGGGCCGGTACGACGCTTGAGCATCTTCATGTCGCCCTTCGACGTCCATGTGAACCGCTCGCCCATTGCCGGCGTCATCGAGAGCGTTTCATACCGCAAGGGCACTTTTGGCATCGCTCTCAGCGACGAGGCTTCGATGCACAACGAGCAGAACGTTTTCACGCTGGGAGGTGAGCAAGGCAGGGTTATCGTGAAGCAAGTCGCTGGCGTGGTGGCACGCCGTATCGTATTCTGGAAGCGTGTCGGCGACCGGCTGGCGCGCGGAGAGCGCGTGGGCCTGATCAAATTCGGATCGCGCGTGGACGTGCTTTTTGAGCCGGGCATCGAATTGCGGGTGAAGGTGGGTGACCGTGTCCGCGCCGGGAGTACCATCCTTGGAACCACAGAGCCGAGCTCTTGAACCCTCCCACAGGACTCGTTTGGGCCGCGGGGTTTATGTGCTCCCCGGCCTGTTCACGGTAGGCACGCTCGTCTGTGGCTATTTCGCCGTCTTGTCGACCCTCAAGGGCACTCTGCAGATGGCGGTCAATGGGGGGGAATTAGCACGTTGGTCTTTTGACGCTGCCGCCCGAGCCATCCTCTGGGGAGCGCTCTTCGACAGTCTGGACGGGCGCATCGCCCGACTAACCAACTCCACCTCGGAGTTCGGTCGCGAATTTGATGCCTTGGCCGACGTGATCACTTTTGGAGTGGCCCCGGCCTTCCTGGCTTTTGCCTGGGGCGTGCGGCCGCTCGAGGTGGTTTACGGAACGGATATCGTCCAACACCTCCGCCAAGCCGGTTGGATTACCACCTTCGGCTTCGTCATCTGCGGCGCAGCGCGTTTGGCGCGCTTTAACATTCAAAGCATAAGCAGCGACCGTCGCTATTTCGTTGGACTGCCCATCCCGGCTGCCGCCGCCGTCATAGCCGCCACTGTTCACTTCTTCCAGTATCCGATGAATGACTGGAAACACGGGCTGGGCTGGCTGGCGGTCATCGGACTTCTGGCGTTCTTGATGGTCAGCCGGGTGCGCTATTACAGCTTCAAGACCCTGGACCTGCGCCGGCCGCGCTCTTACCTGGTGATCATTCTGCTGGGTTTGGTAGCCTACATGTTGGTGGCCTACTCGGAGCCAGTACTGTTGATTCTGGCCCTGAGCTACGCTCTCTCCGGACCCATCAGCCGCGCCACTTCCAGGTTCCGTCCTCGCCCGCCTGCACCCGAGGAGGTGCACGCGTCATGAAGCCCACGGCAGGTGGTTACCGGGTGGCCGTGATCGGGGCCTCCTCCCTGCTGGGAAAGGAGCTGCTCAATGTCTTGCAGGAGCGCAAGTTCCCGGTGTCTCGCCTGGTAACCTTCGAGGATGATGAAGATGAGCAAGGGCTTCCTATAGTCGATCTGACCGAGCGCTTCCAAGCCATCGTAGCGGATGAAGACGTCCATGAGGCGGAGTTGGACTTCGCCTTTTTCGCCGCCAGCGCTTCCGCGAGACGCCCGGAGTTTCTTGAGCGCCTGTTGAAAGCGGAGGATGGCGAGCAGCCAGCGGAACCGCATCGGTGTGTACTCGTTGACCTCGACGGCCATGTAAGCGGTGCAGAATGCCGAGTACCGTTTCTGGATCGGGCTGAGAAGGGTCTCGATGGCCGCAGGCATATTGCGCCGTCTCCCAGAGTGATTGTTGCCCCCCACCCCGTCACCATCGTGATCAGCAGTCTTCTTCTTCCTCTGGCGGAACTGGTCCCATTGAAGGGAGCCGTGGCGCAGGCTTTCATGCCCGCCTCCGAGATCGGCCCGCGGGCCATTGAGGAACTGCAGAGGCAGACTGTCAACCTGCTCAGCT
>DATJKY010000502.1:0-4517 GCA_035490955.1 Terriglobia bacterium
CGATTATCCCAAGATCTCATAGGGACGGCAGCAGACTCTTCAAGCGGATATCGGCGCCTGCCGGAGCGAGGCCGTGGCCTTCCTTGTGGAAAGAATCACAGCCCCGGCCGGACGGGGTCTCGCGAAGTTTAATCCGCGCTACCCACCTCACGAACAAAGCCGGAATGTCCTTTAATTTGACGCACATATTGCTCGCGACTCCACGATCGATCATGGATTCCTTGCCCGCCGCGGGTGGCCGGGCGGCGGCGGGTCAGGATGGCGTTCCGGGTGAAGGGCTTCACATGGTGACGGTCGCGCAATCGATTCCAGATCTGAGATTGAAGATTTACGGGAGCGACTGGTCTTCCCGAACAAAACCGGAATGTGTAAGAAAAACAAAGGGGTAGCTAAAATATGATCGCCCGTTAAGGATTCACTGAGGGTGAGGGTTACGAGACGTCCTTAAGGTTGAGCACGACCTGAAACCACCAGGTCGGGTTGTAACTGATCTGGATTGGAACGCCACGCATTCGTCCCGACGCTCCTATCAGCATGTCAAAGTCCGTTTCGCCGCCGGTATCCTGCCGCAGGACTCGGAAATGCATCTGTCTCAAGTCGCGATAAGTCTGGTCGATCGCCGGACCGCCCTCGCGCAGGGCGACATGAACGGTCCGCTCCGTAACGCTGTGGGCGCTCTCCAGTGTGGCAGTATATTGGTGGGCGTTGTAAACGTAACACAATGTGCCAGGCGTCCGGCCGCCCTGCACCGAGCCGTCCAGGAGCTGTAGAATGGTGGAGAGGAAGCCGCCGGCGCGTTCGCAACTCAGTTGTGAAGGGCCCTCCAGCCGGCGGATGTTGCGGTTCGGGCCGTCTCCCAGCTCCCTGATCGCCACCTGCTCGGCCTGCTCCAGTTCGTGAAGGTTAAAGTCGTGGTCGGTGTAAAAGGGACCGCCCGTAGCCAAGGCCCGCCCGCGGTCCACACGGCCGAGGGTCGCTTCGAAAAGGTACTGTCCTCCTTGGCGCTCCGCGAATAGCTCTCGCTGCATGGCGGATACCGAGCCTCCTTTGGAGGGCTTTATGAATCCGAAGAACACGCTCGAGGCCGGGTCGGCGTCAGAGCTACTGGCGCGCTGCGCGATCTCCGTGGCCGCGCCCCAGCGGTTAATGCCGCGCGGTGCCTTGGCAGGGTCAGAACCAAACAGCAGTTGGACTACCTGCAGCCGGGGATCTTCGGCAACATCGCCCAGCTTGATGTATCCTCCTCCCACATCGTCTCGCTTTACCCAGAATAATAGAAAACGGAGCCTGACCGTCATCACATAGTTGTACTCGGTGCGGATCCGGGGCTGGCTACGGACCCACTTCAAGGCCTCCTGGAAGGACGCTTGATCAGGCCCGTCGAATCCTTCCTTATTGGCCGGGTTCGCCGCAAAGGCCGGCGCGACCGCCAGAGCCAAGGTTAGAAGCCGGAGGATCTGCATTCAACTCCCCGCAGAGTCGGCAATGGACTGAGTCCGCTCCGAAACGTGAAGTCAGGACCACGGCCTTCGCCCCCTCGGGGGAGAGGGTGTCCCGCGAAGCGGGACGGGTGAGGGGGTTCCAGTGCCGTTTTCGAGACAGTCGATCTCATGAGACTCCCAAAGCGCTCAGGATACCACGAACACGGATGTTTCCGGGTGCGGCGAAGGGTGGTCAGGTGCTCCCGTAGGTTGGCCATTCTTAAATGGGAGCCCAGGACTCGCTCGATCGAACCCGGCCTTTGCCCACGAGGACCAGCACTAGCAACTCCGCGCCGACTTCGGATCACGGAGCGGCCTGTGCCCTCCAAGAAAAAAGCGAAACCTGAGGTACACTTTGAGCCATCGGGCGCGAAAGCGTCCGGTCAGGCGGCCTGGAGAACAGCCCCGGGTGGTGCGCGGCGGGTCGTGGAACAACAATCAGAACAACGCTCGCGCTGCTCACCGCAATTACAACACCGGGAGTAAGATTGAGCCTAGCGTTTTGTGTCATGCTCGATCACCGGCCAAGGCTGCTTGGGCGGCCGCTATGGTACACTAAGGTACGGCAGGGAGTTGCAGCGGCTGCGACCAGACCTTGACACCCTGCATCATAGTAAACGGGGCGCATCCCTGCGAGCAACACAGGCATGACCGAACTTAGCATCCCCATTGCGTTAGTGGCCGGAATCGTGTCGTTCTTGTCGCCTTGCGTCCTGCCGCTGGTGCCTGGTTACATCTCCATGCTTTCCGGAGCAAGCGTGGAGGAGTTGAAGGCAGGTGGCGATCCAGCGCTGGTGGGCCGAATCTTGCGCAACTCGCTGGCCTTCGTCGTTGGTTTTTCCCTGGTTTTCGTGGCCTTGGGAGCGTCGGCCACGGCAGTGGGGGCATTTCTGCTGGCCCGACGCACAGCGTTCAACCTCGTTGCCGGCGTCATCGTGATCATCTTCGGTCTGCACCTCACTGGTCTAGTGAAGATTCCCTTTCTCTATCGCGACGCGCGGCTGAACACTGGCGCTCCCCGGCGTGGTATTGCGGGGTCTTTCCTGTTGGGTTTCGCCTTTGCCTTTGGATGGACACCTTGTATCGGTCCGATCTTGACGGGTATTCTTGCCCTGGCCGCCACACGCGACACCCTTTTCCAAGGTATGTTTCTGTTGGCGGTTTACTCCGCTGGCCTGGCGATTCCCTTCCTGCTGACCAGCCTGGGACTCAGCCAGTTCATGAGATTTTATGGAAAATTTCGCAAGCACCTGCAGGCTGTGGAGGTGGCCTCCGGTGTGCTGCTGATCGCCGTCGGCACCTTGATGGCCTTTAACAAGTTCACTGTGCTCTCCGGCTACTTGTCGTTCCTGAACCGGTTCACGCTGTGACATCAGTGCGAGTGACAGGTGACCAGCAGGGGTCGAGGGTCTTGCAGGCTGATGGCGAGCGAGGGAACTGCTTTTGTTTATTTTTCGACGGGAAACAGGAGATGCTTCGCTTCGCTCCGTCTAACATCACGTGCAAAGTCCTTTAGAATCAATGAAGCGCTCCGCCGTGATGTTCATTGCTATTGGTGGGCCGAAGGCCCATGTGACACTCAGCATGATAGCTAGCCTTTTTTCATAACCTGCTTAGGGGTGAGAAAACAGGACGGAAGTTCCGAAGTGCGAAGGTTTGGTGTGCCGAGGCTTGATATGGCGCCAGGTATTGCTTGTCACTCGCCACTCGCCCACTGATTTTATGCATCCGATTCTGATCAACATCGGTTCCTTTCACCTGCCCACTTACGGGTTTCTCTTGGCCTCGGCTTTGCTTGCGGCAGTATACACGGTGATCCGGCTGGGCCGGCGTGAGGGACTGGACGAGGGCCGCCTGCTCGATTTCAGCGTGTGGCTGATCATCGTCGGTTTGGTGGGCGCCAAGGTGCTGATGATTGTATCGGAATGGAGCTTTTACCGCCAGAATCCCAGTGAAATCCTGAGCTGGAGCACGCTGCAGGCGGGCGGAGTCTTCTACGGCGGGTTTGTAGCCGCCACCCTTTTTGCTTTGTGGTACGTGAAGGTGTATCACTTGCCTTTGCTGAAAGTTTTTGACGTTTACGCGCCTGCCATCGCCCTGGGGCAGAGTGTCGGCCGCTTGGGCTGTTTTGCGGCAGGCTGCGATTACGGGAAACCGACACGGTCTTTCTTGCATGTCGTCTTTAGCAACCCGACGGCCCACGACGTCACCGGCGTACCCCTTGGGGTGCCACTGCACCCTGCCCAGGTGTACGAATCTCTGGCCAACCTGTCGATCTTTGGTATTTTGCTATGGCGATATCGGCGCAAGACCAGCGACGGGCAGATCTTTCTGCTTTACCTTACCCTCTACGCCGTGGCTCGGTTCTTTCTAGAGTTTCTGCGCGGCGACGAGGATCGCGGATTTGTATTCAATCATCTGCTCTCGACATCGCAGTTCATCGCGCTCTTGGCGCTCGTAGCAGCGGGCGTCCTGGTGTACGGTTTGTATGGCCGGCGGGCTGCCGCGCCTCACCCGGCACCGGTGATACCAGTCACGGCGAAGCGCGCCCGAGGCTAAGCGCTTGCCTGAGCAGGAGAGGACCAAATGAGTGAATTGGGTAATGAACCGAATCAGAACGAAAGTAACCCGGCTGGCGCGGGGACCGAAAACCGCGCGACTCCGCCGGCGGCCGCTGAATCCAAGCGGGTGAGCCGGGCCAGGGTCCTAGGCATGGCCGTGGCGGCGATTGTTGTCGTGGTGGGGCTTTACGTTATCAACCGCCGCTGGATCGCGCTAGCTCCCGCGACCCTGCGCCAAGCACAGGCAAAGAGCAACAGCAACCATCCCCTGGCTCCAGGGTTCACCCTGACGGACATCTTCGGCAATAGGCTGAGCCTCTCCGATTACAAGGGCAAGGTGGTGATGCTGGATTTCTGGGCCACCTGGTGCGGCCCCTGCCGGATCGAGATTCCCGGCTTCGTCGAGCTTCAGAGCCGCTACCGCGACCAGGGCTTTACTATCATCGGGATTTCCTTGGACGACAGCGCGGAGCCG
>DATJKY010000503.1:0-4409 GCA_035490955.1 Terriglobia bacterium
TCAATCGGCTCGGACCAGAGGGAGAAAAATCCGATCAATGATCTCTTCTATGTCCTGCGCCGACAACGGCTGCTGCAGTACCATGAGCTGATAGCGCACGAGGTCGAAAGGCAGCGCAGCCAAGCGAGGCGTAAGCTTCTCAGCAGCGATTTCGCCGCGTCCAACCCCGCGGGTTAGAATTTCCATCATTATTTTGGCGTTGCGTTCATGCACTTCTGCAAAGAGCGATGACTCGCTCTCGTGGAGAAGCTCTGCAATCAGGCCAAAGATTACTTCTGGACTTAATTCTTCCACCATTTCTGAAACGCGGTGCCCACTCATGAGGCCGAAAAATATAGAAAACTCCAGCTCTCTCCCCCAAAGAGCCCCAAAGAGGGAGAGGGCTGTAATCCAATCAAAACTCTCGCCGCCCGGGCTGGGTGGCGGTTCGCCCCTAGCTATAGCTAGCAGGCTGCGGAAGAAGTCAAATTAGGGCCTCGGAAGGGCGGGGCTTCAGCCGACTTGACTTTCTCGATTCATGCTGCCGCGCCGTACCGACGCCCTCGACTTAGCTTGTTGAAAGTGTTGGGGCGGTCGCCGCGCCGACCGGCGGGGCTAAAAGCCCCGCCCTTTCGAAGCGCGCTCCGACAGTTTTTCCGCAGCCTGCTAGGCTAGATTAAATTTAGAAAAACACCGCTGGTGAAACGTGGAATCGCGCGCTCAACTTCTCTATGTGGGTCTTGTTCAGGTCACGCTTCTTGTGCAGGACTTCGGATACGATACTCTCAGAACCAAAGATTGGGACCAGATCCTTTTGGCGGAGCTCATTGGCGTCCATCAAGGCGCGAAGGACTTCCAGCGGGGAAGCGTCAGGAATGAGATGGTGCTCCTCTTCGTATACTTCAATCAAAGTCATCAGGACTTGGGCATACTTTTCTTCTTCAGTCGTCGGCTGATCTTTGCTTGCCAGTTTGTCCAACACGGACAGGTACTCTTCATGCTGGAGATCGGAAGTGATCGGCGTTGGCGCGCCAACTTCGAGCGCGTATTTTTCTGAGACTGCAATCATGATTTTTGCCACTCCTCCTCGTCGTACTCAGCGTGAGTCAGAATGCGTCGGATGTAAACCATTCTCCATTTGAACTTGATGGTCGCAATCAGCCTGCACTTGTTGTGGCCTATATCGAACACCACAAAGCGCCCGACCACGTCTGAGTGTTTCCAACTGTTCCGAACGTCAGCAAAGTTCTTCCAATCCGCGTTCTTGGTTATCTTGTACCACGCCCTTAGAGATGCACCCCATTCGCTGTGCTTGGCGGTCGCCTCTCGAATCGCCTTTCGGCTGACGATCCGCATGAAGAATCTTCTCATTTTGCGAAGTCAGTGTCAAGCGGACACACGATTCTTAACACCAGAAACATGGCCCTATCCACCGGACATCAGCGAGCCGTCGATAGGCGGCGGAACGTAATTACCCGTCAAGGCTTAGCGCCTACGTCTTCTTCCCGCTTGGGACACGCTCCCTCCCCCTTGCGAGGTTCTAACTGTCTGTTCTATCCTGCCCTTCACGGACGAGGGCTTGAGAGGTAATCATTGTACAGGTCACCGCGCCCTCTTTGGCGCGAATGCGGTTGAGGATTTATGACCACGCAGCGCTACGAATTCGGCCAGGAACTCTTCAGGACCGGCTGGCACGTGCTCCACAGAGGGCGGCGCCAGGAGGACGGGAAGCCAGTCCTTATTAAGGTCCCCACCTCCGGAGGGCTACAGGCAGCCGCTGTCGAATCCTTAAAGCGCGAGTACGAGCTGTTACAGCGGGTTTCAACGCCGGGAATCCCTCGGCCCCTGGAACTCGTCGATCAGGACGGTTCGTGCTGCCTCGTGCTTGAAGATGCCGGGGGCAGGCTGCTCCAGGAGTTGCTCCCCGCTACCCGTGGCGACCTGCGCTGCTTCTTCAGCGTCGGGGCTCAGGTCTCAAGCATCCTGGGGGAACTGCACCGGCATGACATAATCCATATGGGACTTCACCCCAGAAGTATCCTGATTCACCCCGCCACCAAGGAGGTAGCGATTGCTGACTTCGCCCTCGCCTCGAGTGGCTCGGGCCAGAGTCAGACACCGTTCTCCGCTCGCCTTTCCCTTGCACAGCTCCCCTACATGTCGCCCGAGCAAACGGGGCGCATGAACCGGGCCACAGACTACCGCTCGGACTTCTATTCGTTGGGCGCAATTCTCTACGAGATCCTTACCGGGTCATGTCCCTTTCGATCCGATGACCCCCTGGAAATGGTCCATCGGCACATCGCACAGTACCCGCCACCACCTCACGCGATTGTCCCAGAGGTGCCGGAAGTGGTGTCCGGTATCGTCATGAAGCTGCTCGCCAAGACCGCCGAGCAGCGCTACCAGAGCGCCCTGGGACTGAAGAAGGACCTCGAAATTTGTGAACAAGAGTGGTCAGCTCAACAACGCGTTTCAAGTTTCATGCTCGGGCAACACGACATCTCAGACCGGTTTGTCATTCCCCAGAAGCTCTACGGGAGAGAGAAGGAGGTGCAAGAGCTCGTCAGCGCCTTCGACCGCATCTGCGAAGGACACACGGCCCTCCTGCTCGTAACTGGTTACCCTGGCATTGGCAAGACTTCCCTCGTTCAGGAGCTTTACCGACCCATCGTCCGGCAGCGCGGCTACTTCCTCTCCGGGAAATTTGACCTGATGGCACGCCACACTCCTCTTGGGGCGCTGCTCCAGGCCTTTCGGGGCCTTGTCCAGCAGCTCCTCACGGAGGGTGAAGATCGCCTGGCGGTCTGGCGCGCCAGGCTGTCTGAGGCGCTGGGAGCTAATACCGGTGTTCTGACTGAGGTGGTACCTGAAATGGAGTTGATCCTCGGGAAGCAGCCGCCACCCCACCCCCTGGGGCCGGTCGAGGCACGAAATCGCTTCCAGCTTGCCTTTCAACGTTTTGTCAGTGTGCTTTCCACCCAGGAGCATCCGCTGGTGGTCTTCCTGGACGACCTCCAATGGGTCGACCCTGCTACGCTCGACCTGATTCGGGCACTGGTTAACAGCTCCGAGGTTCAGTATCTCCTTCTGATTGGCGCCTATCGCGACAACGAAGTGGATGCCGCTCATCCGCTGACCCGAACGTTACAGGCTCTTGGGGCGGAAGGGGCTCAGATGCAGCGATTGTCCCTCGGACCGCTGCCCCTCGGCGATCTAACACCTTTCGTAGGCGATGTCCTGCAGGGCGATTCATCACATGCAGAGCCCCTCGCCCGCCTCATCCTGCGGAAGACGGAGGGAAATCCCTTCTTCGTGATCCAGTTCCTCAAAGCCCTCAGGGAGCAAGAGCTTTTGCAGTTTGACTACACCCAAGGGCGCTGGATCTACCAATTAAGCGCGATCGCAACGGAGGGAGTTACCGATAACGTCGTTGACTTGATGACGCAGAAGATTCAGCGCCTCTCTCCGCGAGCGCGCGAAGCCCTGGCGCTTGCGGCTTGCGTAGGTAACCAGTTCGACCCAACTACGCTCGCTATCATCAGCCAGCGGGCTCTTCAGGCCGCGAGCAGTTACCTGAGCGAGGCGGTCGATGAGGGACTACTGTTGCGGGCCGGCGGTTCCTACGACGCACCTTCGCAACCCACGGAGGGTTCCACCACCTACACATTTCTCCACGATCGTGTGCAGCAGGCGGCTTACGCCCTGATTCCCGATGACCGGAAACAGGCTGTTCATCTCACTATCGGCCGGCTGATGCGCGACCGATGGGATCCTGGCGCTGCCGAGGGAAGGCTCTTCGACATTGTGCACCATCTGAACCTGGGAAGCGCATTGATCGGCGACGATGCGGAACGGCTCGGTGTGGCCGAACTCAACCTGAACGCCGGACGAAAGGCCAAAGCCTCAGCCGCTTACCAGGGAGCTTTGACGTTTTTCAAGGCCGGTCTCGGTCTTCTTACAGAAGAGCATTGGAATTCGCGGTACGAGCTGACATTTACTCTGCACCTGGAGGCGGCGGAGTGTGAGTATCTGAATGGTAACTTCGACCGGTCCGAGCACGACTTCGATCTCCTGCTCGCTCGCGCCCGGTCGCCCCTGGACAAGGCTCGGGTGCAGGCACTGAAAACGGTGCAGTATGAGAACATGTCGCGGTTTGCAGAGGCAGTCCATAGCGGCCGGCAAGGACTGATCGTGTTCGGCGTTTCTCTGCCTGAGATGGAGGCGGAACAGAGGGCAGCGTTGGAAGGCGAAATGCGCGAGATCGAGACCCTGCTGGGCAGGCGCAGCATCGCTTCGCTGGTAGAGCTGCCGGCGATGGCGGACATCGAAATCCGCATGGTCATGCGAATCCTGATGACCCTGTGGGCTCCCTCGTATCTTCTCGGAGAGCAAGTGCTGACACGCCTGATTTCGGCCCTGATGGTCCG
>DATJKY010000504.1:0-3833 GCA_035490955.1 Terriglobia bacterium
TCTGGGAGTAGCCTCTGCCGCCCCTGCCGGGGCTGCGCATGCGGCGGATGCCCTCGCCCCCACGGCTCACGCCGTGGGCTATTCTCTATCGGCCCTCCGGGCCTGACAAACACAAAGCCTCAACTTTTATCAAAAGGCACCAAATGTTAGGTTTCCACGCCAAACCTGCAACTGTCAGAAATGTAGAAACTCCAGGGCATGGCTGAAGCCTGGCTGAAGCCGCGCCCTGATACAGTGCGCAGAAATTGAGGCGCTCGGTATACCTCAGCCGGCCTGGCCGCCGGCGATCTCGAGCAACTCCTTCGTGATGTTGCCCTGACGCAGCTTGTTGTATTCGAGGGTCAAGTCTTTGATCAGGTGGTCCGCATTATCTGTTGCGTTTTTCATGGACACCATGCGAGCGCTCTGTTCACTGGCCTTGGCATTCAGCAAGGTCTGATAAATATAAACGTTGAGATAAATTGGAAGGAAATAGCCCAGGACGGCCTCCGGGCTGGGCTCAAACAGGGATTCGGTAGTGTCGGCTTCCACCTCCGCCTCGAGCTGCTCTTCGGGTTCCATCCCTGGGATCTTCAGCCCTTTGACCTCACCGACCGGAAGAAAGTCCACGCACACCGGATCTTGGGTGAGCGTGTTGATGAATTGGGTGGCGACTATCTGAACCTTGTCCACCTCTTTTTTCAAAAAGAGATCGCGGGCAAAGGCGGCAATCGCCCGGGCTTCCGGGTACTTTGGCTCGTCCCCATAGGCGAACTCGGCGACAAGCTGGCGCCGGCTCCGGGCGATGAACTGCGCGGCTTTACGTCCCGCCGTGATGAAAACCGTTGACTGGTGGTCGAACTGGGCGGCCAGACGGAACAGGTTGCTGTTGAGCGCCCCGCATAAGCCCTTATCGGCGCCGACCAGGATGACCGCCCGCTTGCGGACTTCGCGTACTTCCAGCAACGGATGGGTGAAATCGCCCATCCGCGTCGTCGCTTCCCGCTGGATGCGGTACAACAGGAGCACGAAGGGACGGCCAACGATGGCCGCTTCTTGGGCTTTGCGCATCTTCGACGCCGCCACCATTTGCATGGCCTTGGTGATCTGCGCGGTGCTGCTGATGGACTTGATCCGTCGCCGTAAGTCGCGTGTGCTGTGCATAACAAACAGGAGCCAGGAGTCAGAAGCCAGAATGTGGTCCCGGGTGGGTGGCGCATACATGGCGGGGTTTGGTCGCCGCGGCGACTAAGCGTCCCGCTGACCGCATACATCGCAAAGGCGCGACGTAGGCGCCACCCTCAAATTGCTGAAACTCATCTCCACGTCTCTTTGAACTGGTCGACCGCGGCCTTCAAATCAGCCGTCAAGGCGGCGCTCAGCGCCTTCTCCTTGGCGATTTTCCCGAGCAACTCGCCCTTGCGGGTGGTCAGGAACTCCGTCAGACCGGCCTGGAACTCTTTCACCCGCTCCACCGGCACATTATCGACGTACCCGTTTTGCACCGCCCAAATCACCGCCACCTGCACCTCGACGGGAATGGGGCTGTACTGGGGCTGCTTGAAGACCTCCATGATGCGCTTGCCGCGGTCGATCTGGGCCTGCGTTTTGGCATCCAGTTCCGAGCCGAATTGCGCAAACGCCGCCAGTTCCCGGAACTGGGCGAGGTCTCCCTTAAGCTGCCCGGCCACTTGCTTCATGGCTTTGAGCTGGGCCGCTGAACCCACTCGGGAAACCGAGATGCCCACCGAAATGGCCGGGCGGACTCCCTGATAGAACAAGTCTGTTTCCAAGAAAATCTGCCCGTCGGTAATCGAGATGACGTTGGTAGGGATATAGGCGGAAACGTCGCCGGCCTGGGTCTCGATAATGGGCAGGGCCGTGAGCGAACCGTTGCCATAGTGTTCCCCGACGCGCGCCGCCCGTTCCAGCAATCGGCTATGGAGGTAAAACACGTCGCCCGGATACGCTTCACGACCCGAGGGCCGCTTCAACACCAGGGAGACCTGCCGGTAGGCCACGGCGTGCTTGGACAAATCGTCATAGATGATCAACGCGTCCATGCCATTGTCCATGAACCATTCGCCCATCGCCGCCCCGGCGAACGGTGCCAGATACTGGCTGGTCGCCGAATCGGAAGCCGGGGAAGCCAGAATGATGGTGTAGGGCATCGCCCCGGCTCCTTCAAGAACGCTGATGATCTGTGCGATGGTGGATTGTTTCTGCCCGATGGCGACGTAGATGCAATACAGCGGGCGATAGTCTTTGTCGCCGGCTGCCTCTGCCGCTTTGTTGAGACGCGCTTGGCTGATGATCGTATCAATACAAAGGGTCGTCTTGCCCGTCGAACGATCGCCGATAATCAATTCGCGCTGGCCGCGGCCGATGGGAATCATCGCGTCAATGGCCATAATGCCGGTTTGGACGGGCTGGCTGACGGGACGACGCCGGATGATGCCAGGGGCGATTTTCTCCACGGGATAGGTGACGTCGCTCGTTATCGGCCCTTTGCCATCCAGCGGCTCTCCCAGCGTATTTACCACGCGCCCCAACAAACCCTTGCCGACAGGAACCTGCAACAGCTTGCCCGTAGCCCGGACCTCTTGCCCCTCTTCCAGTTGGGTGTAGTCGCCCAGAATGATCACTCCGACTTCCGTCTCGTCGAGGTCCAAGGCCAGCCCGGTGACGCTGTGTCCGAGGTCCAACATCTCGTTGAGCATCGCCTCGGTAAGGCCTTCAACCTTACACACGCCGTCACCGATCTCGCGGATGACACCCACATTCTGCTTGGCTGTTGTGGCCTTGGCTCCCGCGATTTGCGCTTCAATTTCCTGGAGGAGATCACCCATAGTTCGTTCACCCCAATCTGCTCGTTACGCCCGTAGGGGTACGGCTTGCCGTACCCTAGGTCTGCGCCGCTCCCTTGGGCAGGAGGGTACGGCAAGCCGTACCCCTACAGCCGTCAAAACCTTTGTTCCAGTGCCGCCAACCCCCCCTGCACGCTGCCGTCATAGACATCGCTGCCCACCTTGATGCGCATCCCTCCGATCAGCTCCGGGCGGTGTGCGAACTGGATGTTCAGCCTGGCGCCGTACGTACTCTGTAGGCCGGCTTGGACGCTGGCCCGCAGATCCTCCGGCAACGGCACAGCGCTCGCGACTTCGGCCGTATGCCGGGCGCGCTCGAGTTTCACCAAGCGATGAAAGAACGACAGGAGGGTGAGATAACCACGCCGCTTGCCTTCGATGACTCGCTCCACCACTTGGTGGACGCGACCTTCATCCAGCGATCCCTTGATCAGACACATGCGGAATAATCGCGTCGCCTCACGCTTGGCTTGTTTCGTCGTTCTCATCCTGGCCAGCTTCACCTCAGACCGGCGACCCTCGACCCCTCACCCCGCTCGCCACCTTCTCCCCAAGGGAGAGGGAAAAATCTAGAAACTCCAGCCCTCTCCTCAGGGGAGAGGGTGGGCCGCCGCAGGCGGCCGGGTGAGGGGTTTCTTGCTGCGAACGTTGCCGAAAAACTTGACCCCAGAAGTCAACTTCCCAACCCTCAAGGCTTCGAGTTCGTAAGGACGGCGGCTACGCCGTTAATTGCCTGGCGGTTTCCTCCGCCAGGCGCCGCTGGTCTTCCGCCGTCAGAATCTTGCCGGTCACCGTCGCGGTGGTCTGCACCACCAGCCGGCCCACCTCGCGCTTCAGTTCCGCGAGCATGCGGGCGTAGTCCTGTTGAGCGGCCTCGCGCGACTTGGCGATGATCTGTTCGGCAGCGGCAATAGCCTTCTGGGTTTCCTGCTCCTGCACCCGGGCCGCCGCGGCCCGGGCTTCCTCGATCAACCGGGTCGCCTGCGT
>DATJKY010000505.1:0-8684 GCA_035490955.1 Terriglobia bacterium
CCCCGATTCCCGTGTGCAGGCAGACGGCTCCTGCAAATACAAGCCACTTCACCCGAGCATGCCAAAGCAAAAACGGATGCGCCATCTCGAATAGAATCGTGCCGTACGTGCCCATGGTAACCAGAGCCGCCGAGCGCCAGAGCAAGTCAGTCCACCCGGGCAGCGAGAACTGGGTGGAGCGCTCGCGGCGCTTCGGGAAAAGCATGCGGTCGAGCGAAAGGGCGCTCAGGTCGGCGAACATCAAATAAAACGCCAAGATAATCAGCAGATTCTCGCCGCCGTCAATGGCGTACCAATTCCGCTGATACAACGACCACGTGAATAGAAAGAACAGAATGGAACTGAATCGAGCGAATAGGCCCACCGTAAACATTAGGGAGACGGCCAAGCCAAGCCAATAGAGGCATCCCGCACCGAGGGCCGAGGGAAAGAATTGGTAGAGGGTGTAGGTCCGGCTCTCCGCCAGAAGCGCCAAATTGTCCGGCCATGAGACCACGCCGCCTGGCCCCCATAGGAAATTCCGCTGACTCAGGTGCAGCGCATAGAAGATGATTGTCAAGCTCCCCAAGGCAATCCGCATCAAGGCAGCGGCAGTTTGGCGCTGCTTGACAGCGCCCCGGAGGGAAGCCTCCGACAGCAGTTGAAGACCGCGAAGAGGAATTTTCACAACTCACCTCCTGATTCTCAGAGCGAGGCCACGGCCTCGAAGGGAACAAACGGGAACACAATTTGACTGTTGTCAGACAGGGGATTATCCGGCTCAGTGCGGCGTGTGAAGCGCGGAAACCGATGGTACAGCAAACCAATGCGAACCGCCGTCGGCTCGCCTGGAATGCCCACGGCCCGGGAGCAGCTCATGGCAATCCGTTCGAGTGTATGGAGCGCTGGCGGCTGCCGGTTCGTCGCGACCAGCCGGTTGAGCAGGTCGTTGTCGAGCCGCCCGTCTTTGAAGATCTCGCTCCTGACCAGATCGCCCGAGGCGTTCAGCAGGGTCACCTGGACGATTTCCAGTGGCGATAGGCGGTTGCGTTGAACGGCTTGATTGAATGTACGGCTTAGATTGATCCATGAGCTCTCGGCGATTGTGCCATCCCCTGACTTATAGCGATACTGGGCGATTACGTAAGCGTCCTCCGTCGGCGGGTCAGGAGCGAAGAACGACCAATTTTGGATGAAGTAAGGATAGATCCAGCCGTCGATTTTTCTGGAATACTCCACACTGAGGGGGGTGGGAGGCAACGTGACCGCCAAAGTCATCAAGAAATGGGTGACCAATAGCGTTGTCAGGCCCACAAAGCAACAGTTACGCAAAATCGGCTGCGATGCGCGCGTTTTATTCTCTGGCCTTTCCATCGACGGCTCCTCTCGAATGAAGTGAAGGATGGCGCCCTTAAACCGCAGGCGCCACCCTTCGGGTGCTTCTCCAGCAGCGCTACTTGGTCACATCAAACTGAGCGACCGGGTCAACGCTTTCGAGAGAGTGAGTCGCGGAGCCCTTGGTTACGGCACGGTAGACGACGGCGAAGGCGACTGCCACGGCAATGATCACGCCGGTGAAGGCAGGGGCCGCCACCTTGGTGTTGGTATTCGTGGCTACGGGCGCATACGACGCTGGAACGTGGGCACGCGCCGACGCCCCAAAGCAAATGGTAATGGCGAGCACTGCGCTCGCCAATCGAAGTGCAACTCGTTTCATAGAGATATCCTCCTCGTTTTCTATTGTGCGGGGTCGGAAAACATCCGTGTTTCCGTCCTTCGCATCGGTCGCTGTAGAAAGCAATCGATGGTCCAATTTCTGTTCGGGCTCGCTCCCTTATGTGACAGGACCAGCAGAGGCGCTTGATGAGAAAACGTTTGTCGACCTTACAGCACTGCCCGCTCGACGCCCGTCCGTGGGAATCGAGATAGATATGTCTATCCGCTTGGTTAGGCAATTGCACGTTCGGATAGAATTGCTGGTTCGCTCTGCTTCCTCTAGCTGCTTGCCCGCCCCGCCAAATGGACGCTCCGGAGGTAAACCATGGTGCGTGAACTTCTGTTTGTGACGTTGATGGCTGCACAATCACAATGCAGTACTTCAGAAGATCGGAAACAAGTACTACATCATCGTGCAGGCGTGGAATCCCGCGACTTCGCCATTTTGGAACAAGTGACCGAGTAGAGCTTCGATTTCCGCTCGTTAAGGGGCTTTCGCTTCACCCAAGATAAAGTGCCATCGCGACGGCGAGCAAGAGTGCCGTCGCGCCTAGCCACTATGCGTCATCCCCCATCATGTAACGGGCTCCAGAGCCGACTCCGGCCCGCAATTTTTGGTTGAGTGATATCCACTACGTTATCAACTATCGCTGTGATTAACTATGGCGGACTTGACAGCCAGAAACAGATTGACTATTAAGATTAACGCTGAAATGGAAGGTCGGCTTGGTCCGAGGGGATCGGCCGGTAAGGAGGGGGCAATACAGTCAGGTGCCCCCTTGTGTATAGTGGTCGGTAGCTGGTTAGCTCTCTCTCCTTTAGCTACTCGCCCGCCCCGTCAAGTGGACACTCAGAGGTAACCCGTGGTACGTGAACTCGTGTTTCTGGGGTTGATGGCTGCTGGCGGAACCCTGTGGGCCGCACCCTCCCAGTCCTTCAACCGAGCCTTGACTAAGAACCAGGTGCAGGGCTTACTGACGCGCGGGCTTCCGAGCGAACGTGTTGCCGAGATGGTGAAAGAGCGCGGCATCGACTTCCGCCCCACACGCGCCGACATCGAGTCTCTGCGCCGCGTCGGCGCGCGACCGGTGCTGATCAAGGTGCTGCTTAGCTCTGGGAATGCGATGCTCGGGAGAGGCGGCAGGACGCCAAAGCATTCCACGGCCCCGTCGCCCGAGCTGCCGAGTGCCGTGAATGATGTCGCGGCGCGGTATTTCGCGCTGGGGGCGCAGCTCGAGAAGAAGAAGCTTCTGGCCGAAGCGGAGCAGGCCTATCGATCCGCAGCCGAGCTTGATCCGCTGAGTTTTGAGACCCACCTCGCCCTGGCGCGCGTGCTGGGAGAACAAGAAAAGTGGGAGGAGTCCTCTGCCGCATCCGGGGAGGCCGTTCGCTTGAAGCCCGCCTCGGCCAGCGGTCACTATTCCCTTGCGGAAGCGCTGCAGGCTCAGGGCTATGTGGCAGATGCCATCACCGAGTATCGCAAGGCACTCAGTTTGAATCCGCAGAGCGCGCCTGCTCATTATGCTTTGGGCAGAGCCCTCTGCCAGAGGCAAGAGTGGGACATGGCCGCGGACGAGTTCCGCGCCACCCTGAAACTAAAGCCCGGCAACGCGGACGCTCACTACGGGCTCGGCCTGGTCTTCTACCGAAAGCATGATTTCGAGACCGCTGTTGCCGAATACCGCGAATGCTTGCGGGCTGACCCCGTCAGCGCCGAAGCCCACGAGGCTTTGAGCATTGCGCTTTACGCCACTCAGGACTGGGCGAGCGCGCTCGCCGAATATAACGAGGCCGTACGGCTGAAGCCCGTCTACGACAACCCCGATTACGCCCGGGACATCGCGATGCGTCAGACACCGGGAGTCGAGACCGCTCGGGTCGAGAAGCGCGAGCTCGCCGAAACCGATGAGGTTTATGCCTACCAACACTACAACCGCAGTATTGCGCTATACACGCAGGGCGACTTTAGCGGGGCGGCGTCCGAGGCGCGGGAGGCGATCCGCCTGAATCCCCAGGATGCCGACACCCACTACGCGCTGGGCAATGCTCTTTACCGCCTGGGTGAGTTGGGCGGCGCCGTCACCGAATACCAAACGGCCTCGGGCAGAAAGGCCGGTGACCCTGAGATACATTATGCCCTCGGCCGGGTGCTTTATCAGCGCGGCGACTGGAGCGCCGCCCTCTTACAATACCGCGAAGTGGTGCGCTTGAATCCCGGGAACGTAGGAGCACACTACGGGCTGGGTTGCATTTTTTATCAGAGGCGAGAGCTGAGCGCCGCCCTCGCCGAGTTTCGCGCAGCGGTGCGCCTGAGGCCCACGGACAGCGACGCGCGATATGCCCTCGGCGTGGCGCTCGCCGATCAGCGCGACTGGAGCGGCGCGACCGAAGAACTCCGACAAGCGGTGCTTCTGAGCCCGCAGAATGTTCTCGCTCACACCCATTTGGCTGAAGCCCTGACCCATATGGGCGAGCACGCGGCCGCCCTCCAGGAATACCGGGTCGTCAGCGAACTCCAAGACAAGCAGGGCACCCTCCAGGCCCCCAAGAAACGGTGAATAGTGGAATGGTGAATTGTAGGTCGGGGGGCGTCAGGAATCAGGAAGCAGCGTGAAAAGCCGAACATTATTCTGACTTCCGGCTTTCGCCTACTCGCTCCTGTCTTTAGTGGCTGAGGCGCGCTTGGCCAGCGCCTTGGCGACACTGGCGCGGCCGCGTGGCGTGGGCGCCGCCACCGCCTCGGCCGGAGCCTCCTCGGCATTGCCCACCAGCGCCCCGTTATCTTCCTTGACAAACGTCAGCCGGGAACGGGAGGGATCGTAATCGACAATTACGAGGTCGCCCAGTTCAACTTGCCCCGTAGCCATGAGGTTGGAGAGCGGAAACACGAGGTACCGTTCGATGGCGCGCTTCAGGTGGCGGGCTCCGAACTGAGTGTCTGTGCCCTCGCGCAGCAGGAAGTCGCGGGCCTCCTCGGTGCACTTGAACACAAACTGCTTGCCGCTTAACGCTCCCGTGATGCGCTCTTGCACGCGGCCGAGCTCGATATCCAGGATCTTCTCGAGATGAGAGCGTTGCAAGGTGCGGAAGACAATCACCTTGTCGATGCGATTCATGAACTCGGCGGAGAACTTGCGGCGGGCCGCTTCCATGGCGGCCCTATAAATGCGGCGGTCGAGAGCGTCGTCGCTCTCGCGTGACCGGTCAGAGAAACCCAGGCCGCCGGTCATGAGGGTGGTCATCTCCTTCGACCCGAGGTTAGAGGTGAGAAAGATCATGGCGCGCGAGAAGTCCACCTTGCGGTTGTCGCCCAGCGTGAGGGTGGCCTTGTCGAGGATGCCCAACAGCAGTTGCCATAGGGCATCGCTGGCTTTTTCGATCTCGTCAAACAGCACCAACGACATCTTCACTTTGTCGGTATAGTGCTGCTCCAACGCTTCCTGCGTGATCAGCGGCTGAGTCTCTCGGTGCCCCAGGTATCCCGGCGGAGACCCAATCAACTTCGCGATCTCGTGGCTGTGCTGGAACTCTGCGCAGTCGATCTTCAGTACGGCGTTGGCCGTGCCAAAAAGGATCTCGGCCGCCGCCTCAACCAACCGCGTTTTGCCCGAGCCGGTCGGGCCGAGCAAGAGCAGGTTCACCAGCGGCCGCCCCGGTGCGGTCAAACCCGCCAAATACACCTGGTAGACGCGTGCCAGACGGCGCACGGCCCGGTCCTGCCCCACTACCTTTTCCCGCAATGCTCCTTCGAAGTCCCGGACCTCCGGGCTGTGCAAGGTCGGATCAAGAACCTGGGTCGCCATTTTGTCCTCCACCGCGCCCGTCGGGTGCAAAGGAGAGCGACTTCGCTGACTTCGCAGGTGCGCCGGTCCCCCCCGACGGGACACCATCCAGTACCGCTTACTTCCCTATACATCGACAGCTGATGTTGCCCTCTTTAACCCCTAAGAGCTACCAGTTTCCCCTTGCGAAACTGGTTCAGCTTTACATCCAAAGTAGTCCTAAGCAATTTCAGTTCCGCAGTTAGTTGTCCCCGTAACTCCTTGTCGTGAATCATTTCTAAAACAGGCAGATGCAGGTCGGCAATCTCCAGATGAACATTTCGGATTGTCGCCAGCAAGTCGCGCAAAAACTGCGCGTTACCCTTCATGGGCTGCACCAATTCGTGTGACACACTCTCCCTCAAGCTTTCCCAGTCGATCTCGACAAACGGGTGCTTGGCCCGCACTTCGGCAATGACATCGTCGCTGATGCGCGGGCGCCGCCCTAAAGGGGCCAGATGGATCTGCCGCACGCGGCCCCTTTGGCGCACGTTATGGACGAGGTAATAGTGCTCGCCTCGCTTGCGAATGAAGGCCATCAATCCCGCTCCGCTACACCTAAGCGGCAACTCTCCCCCTCGCCTCGCTCCACCGCGCTCGTCGACGTTCCCTGTACTTTGCAACCTTAGACCACCCGTAGTGGAACTATATCCACTACAAGCAATTGGATGCAAGCAAAAAATAGTAGTTGCCACCATAACAATTTTTTACTTTTCGCTTTACATCTCCGGGTATTACCGACCGAATTAAACCTACAGGCCTGGGCAACGGAGCGAGCCGCGAATCAGACATGCCTTGAGTGCCTCCGGGGAAGGAGTATTCCGTTCTAAAGGTAGTCTCTTTCCACTAGCGGGAGTCTGCGTACACTCTATTTCCAGCCTATACTCACTCAACTCTGACAACGGAAGGCTTCTCCTCGCTTCTCCCATATTCCAAGCGTAATAGCTCGAAATGAGAGTGTGGAGACCAGTGAGACCAGTGAGACATATTTTTTTAAGTTGCATCGATTGTTAAAAGTAGGCTGTGAAAAAAAAGTCCGAATCCCGACCAAATCCAAAAAGTGTATCATCTGGTAACACTTTCCCGAAATGAAACTGCCAGAGAGGTCTGAGAATTGATAATTGAACTAACTATATTGGAGATGAACTGGTTGCAGGGAATTTTCGGAATTTTGGTAATCGAAGGCGGCCTTAACTTTCCGCTGGCTGCTCGAAGCGGGTCGCCGTTAGCCTCAAGAGTTGGAGCAATCGCTCGATGTCTGTTTCCGCCAGAGCAATGGGCTGAAACCAGGCGAGGTCGAAGTCAGGAAATCCCCGACGCGTCAGGTGCGTTGGAAGGTGCTCGCGCACTAGTTCGGGAGTCGCGATCGGCATGCTGACGAGAAAATCAAAGATGACCTGATGCAAGGGCTCGCGCCAGCGATAACTCCGCAAGGTATTTAGGCTGGCCCGGCAGTCGCGCGTGCCTTGGCACAGAGCCCGCAGCACTTGCCGCTCGTAGTCAAGGACGGATTGGACCTGATCCTCTGCAGCCACATTGATGGAAGACAGAAATCAGAAACTGGAAATCGGAAACGGAAACTAGAAACTAGAAATTCGAGACCCTCCGGGGGGACCATCCTTCCAGATCCTTCCCAGTTTCTAGTTTCCAGTTCCGGTTCCCTGGGAGGCGGCGTAGAAGGCCCACTCGCCGCCCCAGGTTGCCACGCGGAGCCAGTAGCGTGCGAGCGTGATCACTTGCTGGCCGAGGAACAGCATGGCCAACGCGAGAGGCTGCCGGATCTGGGCGCCTGAGGGCGCGTTGGCGATGTGGCGCGCCTGGGGCCATACCAGCAAGTAGAGTCCGAGGAGCGCGATCCCGCCGAGCGAGGGCACGGCATAAACGACAATCGCCCGCCGCATTCGGGTGAGCGAAAAGCCCAGCGAGGCGAGAAACGCTTCGATGGCGCTAGCTCCTTCTAACATCACCAGGCGGACTCGCGCAAAGTCCATGACCAGGTTGACAAAAATCAGCCCCACCAGGGTGAGCGCGCTGGGCACGAGTTTGACCCAGAAGACCGGCCGATCATCCAGCCATTGCCGAGTCCACCTGTCGGCGAGACTCCCGAGGCCCTCGTTCAACAAACGGAACGCAAGCCAATAGCCAATCAGCCCGATAATCATCAGGCGTACCAGTCGCCAACCGTAGCGGCGGCAGTCTCGAAAGAAGTCCGCGGGGGAGTGAAAGCTGGGTTCGCGAAAGCTCGCCACTACGCCCCCGGCTAGCACCGATTGCGCCAGAATAGAGAGCAGCCCGAGTATGACGATCGCTGTCGCGTAGCGCTCGAGCGAGCCCGGATTGTTGACGGCGAAATCGGTGAGCCAGTCGAAGGAAAACCCGGTGGCCAGTTGCTCGCTCATCATGCTGTGACCCGTGAAGGCCCGCACACCCCGGTAGATCGGATAGGACGCCAGCGTCGCCAAGCCGAGGTTGGCAAAGAAGAGTATCCACACCCCGGTTCGCGCTCGACGCGCGAGGCCGAGTCCCTGCCGGATGGCTGTTCCCGAAGTCATAGAATCAACTGAAGAAGCCGGCAGCGAAATAGAGGTTCTCCAGCCAAAATATCCAACGGACGTACCACGTCGCTGCGCCGCGAGTATCCTCCTTGCTTAGCCGGCTGTTGTTGGTGAAATTGGCCTCCAACGCCAGTTTCCGCTCGGGATCAACCTCCGCCGACTTCACTTTCGTCGGTCTGTCGTACACAAACTTAATCCAGCGATACTGACCGTCCCACTGCTCGCGGGCCGTTTCGCCATCTTCGAAACTAACCACCACGTCGACGGGGGCGATGGCTTCTCCCAGACGCTGGACCAAAACCGTGGAGTGATAGTGCTTGTCCTTACTCTCGTCAAAAGCTTTACGCGCCTCTTCTTCGGAGTAGGTTACCTTCTTTCCGCCCTCGTCGTAAACACCTGCCTTGCCCTCGATGGGAAGAGAGCTGATATCTGTCACCGCGTAGTCAGCGATGTTGGCACCGTAAAAGAACTGCTGAAAGAACCAGTCCATATTGCGGCCCGAGACCTCGTTGACGGCGGCATTGAAGTCTGCGACCGACGGGTGACGGTACCGCCAGCGCTGATGATAGGTTCGCATCACGCGAGCCATGGTGTCAGCTCCGAGATAGCTCTC
>DATJKY010000506.1:0-12703 GCA_035490955.1 Terriglobia bacterium
TCGGACCGGCTCGCAGACGGTCCGGCCAAACAGGACCTGGAGAGCGCGATTAATGACGCCGCGGAAGCGATCACGGAAGGGCGGGATGCCGTGCAGGATTTGCGCTCATCCACGGTCGTGACCAACGACCTTGACCGAGCGATAAGCGCTCTTGGGCAAGAACTCGCGATCAACCAGACGAGCAATGGTTCCCCTCTGTTCCATGTGGAAGTGGAAGGCACGCCACGCAGGCTGCATCCGCTCCTAAGAGACGAAGTCTACCGAATTGCCGCAGAGGCGCTGCGAAATGCATTCCGGCACGCGGAGGCACAGCAGATCGAATCGGAAATCCTGTATCAGGAGCGCCAGCTTCGGTTGCGAGTGCGGGATGACGGCAAGGGCCTGGACCCTGCCTTGCTTCGCGGAGAAGGGCGCCCTGGACACTATGGCCTGCGCGGCATGCGTGAGCGGGCCGCGCTGATCGGGGCACGCCTGGAGGTTTGGAGCAAGCTTCATTCGGGTACAGAGATCGAGCTGACCGTTCCTGCCTCCCGCGCTTACGCCACCTCTGGCGCTGCAGGCGCTCCCGGGAAGTCTGAAAGCGACGGCGGTCCACCATGAGCTCTGACCCCAGCCCGATTCGAATCCTGGCGGTCGATGACCATCCCCTCATTCGCCAGGGTATCGCTGCGCTGGTGGCCAGCCAATCGGATATGATCATGGTTGGCGAAGCCGCAAACGGACTCGAAGCCATCCAGCAGTTCCGCACGCATCGCCCGGACGTCACGCTGATGGACTTACTGATGCCGGAAATGAACGGCTTCGACGCCATGATTGCCATCCGCAACGAATTTCCCGAGGCGCGCATCATCGTACTAACCACCTACAGCGGTGACGTTCAAGTTCTGCGCGCCCTTAAAGCGGGCGCGCGGGCCTATCTCCTAAAAAATACCTTGCATAAGGAACTGCGGGAGACGATCCGGGAGGTTCACGCCGGGAAAAAGGCTCTCTCCCCCGAGGTCTCCTTTCAACTTGCCGAACATGCCACGGACGACGCGTTGACCCCGGCGGAAATCCGCGTCCTGCGTCTGATTGCCGAAGGTAATGCCAACAAAGAGATCGCTGCACGCCTCTCCATCAGCGAAGAAACCGTCAAGGGTCAAGTCCGGAACATCCTATCCAAACTGGGCGCCAACGACCGCACCCACGCCGCCGTAATCGGAGCAAATCGCGGAATTATTGAAATCTAGCTTACTCGAAAGAGGGTTTTGCACGGACCTTTCGGGCCTTTCACCCGCTTTCGGAGCCTTATACGCTCAAAGTGTGCAACGGCTGTTCAGCACCTTCCCCCGCGGTCTACCTGGCGCCGGCCTTCTGATCCTGCGCCTGGTTGTCGGCATTCGATTGATTTTTAATGGCGCGAAAACACTCCAGAACGGGCCTTCAATCGAAACAGCCATACTGCACGTGCTCACGGCTGGTGCGGGGGCGCTTCTGCTGGCAGGGTTATGGACGCCCATCGCGGGGGCGCTGGTGGCCGTCGTTGGGTTGTGGTTCGCCTTCTTACAACCTGGAGACTTGTGGGTTCACATTCGGCTGGGATCCTACGGTGCCGCCCTGGCATTGATAGGACCCGGCGCCTGGTCGCTTGACGCTCGCTTTTTTGGACGCAAGCGCATCGACATTCGAGATCAGCAGCGTTAATTTTGACACTTTCGACACGACTCACTTCCCTTCGGATCGCTCTTTAATTCAGTTGCTTACAGATCCAGTCCCTCTTGAATACACCTCAAAACTCCTGGCACGGGACGTGCATTGTATGGTCGTGGGCCAATGAGCGAACGGACCCACGGAGGTGAGAAATGAGTCGGCTAAATCGGTCGGTGCCCTTGCGTTATCGGATGACGTGCCGGAGAAGACAAGCGTACGAGACGGAACGCACGGTGTTCCAGGAGATCGGGCAGATACTCCTCAAGCTCTCGGTCGAGCACGCGCAAGCGGTGCAGAACCTAGCGCGGGTTTCTGAACTCGTGCGGAAGGTGCGGGAGGCCTCCTCGCCGGCCGCAGCTTGATGTAGGGGCGGCTTTACGCCGCCACGTGGCGAGGCAAACTCGCCGCTACCGGGCAAACTGACCTACTACCGCGTAACACCGCGTAACCCGACCAGTTGACCTGGGGCTGGCATTGGTGTAACGATCAGGGCGCCCGAAAGTGTTTCACTAAAGTAGCTCGCCCCTGTGAAGCCGATCTGGCGTCAGACTCGCCACGTTCGGAAGCCGGGGCCTTCAGGGCGTGTGTGGAAACTGATTCTGTATCAGGGCACGCCTTTAGGCGTGCCGAACGCAGCGGTTTATGACCAAGGCCTTTAGGCCTTGCTTTCTGGGCCGACAGCGGCTAAAGCCGGCGGAAGGGAAGGCCGCTCCCGGCACGACTAAAGTCGTGCCCTGATACGGTATAGCCGCCAGTTTTCACACAGTCTCTTCAGGCCGGAGTCGATTTGAACGACTCCGTGTCAGTGCTCGACCGAATGGATTACAGCCGCTTCCTGGGCTCGCGCTGGGGGCTCCTTTCGGCTTCAGGAATCCAACGAGGAGACGCCTAACGGAAAGTGGCCGCGTGTGTGCTAACATCGAGTCACTTTGAAGAAGCGACGACGTGGGAGGCTGTACCCGGAAGCACCGCTGGCCGCGATTCTCGCCCTCGCCGCTGCCCCAAGTCTCGCCCGTGAGCAGCAAGGCCAAGTGGCGGAGATTCGAGTGCATGGTCCGACCGGAGGCTGCGCGATAGAACTCGATGCAGCCCCTGCGGGCAAGACGAACGCCCAGGGTGAACTCGTCCTCCGAGGCGTCGATCCTACTGACCACTACCTCCACGTCCTCTGCCCAGGGCAGCACGAGATGGCTTACTACGTCTCCCCGCACGCCGGCCAGACCGCCGAGATTCGGGTGACCCCTGAAGCCGGCAGTCCGCCCACCGCAGCCACCGGCGACGCGGCTCTTGACGCCGCCGAGAGCAAGATCGAACTCCGCCAGCTCGTGCAGAAGGCGGTACAGCTCCGCGCAGCGGGGCTGTTTGATGAAGCTGTGGCCAAGCTTCACGAGGCTACGCAGCGCGACCCGGAGAACTCAGACTTGCACCGCGAGCTAGGTATCACCTTTCTTCTCGCCAAGGACTGGAAGCGCGCCCGCGTGGAAATGCTGGAGGCTCTCAAGCATGATCCCGACGACGCTGACGCCCACAATGGATTGGGTTACGCGTTGGAAAAGTTGGGGGAGCTGGAGCCCGCTCTCCGCGAGTATCGCACTGCCACGCACCTGGAACCGGACGACCCATCCTACCGGCAGCACTACATCGAAGCTCTCGCCAAGCTGTCAGCGCAAAAAGCCGAGAAGAAAAAGTAGCTGTAGTGTAGACCTGACCTTGAGGTCGGGACAGCCGCGGGTGTGCTGTTTTACGAAGCAAAATCCTGCGCAGTGCGGATAGTGTTGGTGTGAATCAACACGGTATCACTCACTCGCCGCGCGTATCCTCCGGCCAGCGTGACCACCACAGGAATCTTCCTGGCTCTCGCCTTTTCGAACACCAGTCCGTCGCGCCGCGCGAGGCCGTCGAGGCTCAACTTCAGCCCGCCCAGTTGATCTTCGTGGTACGGATCAGCGCCGGCCAAGTAGAAGATCACATCAGGCTGGAATCTCGCCAGGGATTGATCCAGTCCGTGCTCAAGTTCGGCAAGGTACTCCTCGTCCGTAACCCCGTCCGGCAAGTGGAGGTCGAGGTCGCTGGGCGGCTTGGGGTAGGGATAATTCCGTTCCTGGTGGATGGAAAAGGTGAACACGGTACCGTCGCCGGCGAAGATTTCGGCAGTGCCGTTGCCGTGGTGGACGTCACAGTCTACGGTCATGGCGCGCTCGATGGCCGCGTCTTTCTGCAGGCGCCGGATGGCGATGGCCACGTCGTGAAGCACGCAGAAACCTTCGCCGTGATCGGGGCAGGCGTGATGAAAACCACCGCCCACGTTAACCGCCACGCTGTCCTGAAGTGCGAGCCGACCCGCCAGAATCGAACCGCCAGCGCACAACCACACGGCGCGAACTAACTCCGGCGAGTAGGGAATTTCCAGGCGTAATATTTCCACGTAGGAGAGCGTCCCTGTTTTCAGCTTGCGAATGTAGTCACGGTGGTGAACCAGAGCCACGTCCTCATCCGAGGCAGCGGCGGGCTCAACGAAGTCTTCGGCCCGTGCCACCCCGTCCCTCAGGACCTTCTCCTTCGTCAGTTTGTATTTGACAGACGGAAATACGTGGTCGCCGAGATTCAAATCGTACTGGTCAGAGTAGACTAGTTTCATTAAGCTCTCATACCTGGGAGCGCGGGTGTCTCGCCCGTCCTGATCCTCCTCCGTCTTCTTGACACCAGTAGGGCGAAGGCGGGCGAGACGCCCACGCTCCCAGGCAACGCATTCTACTCCACTGTTACCGACTTCGCCAGATTCCGTGGCTGATCCACATCGCAGCCACGCAGCACGCCGATATGATAGGCCAGCAATTGCAACGGCACAGCTTCCAGCAACGAGGAAAGCAATTCGTTGGTTTGTGGCAGGACGACGGTGTGATCTGAAGTCTCGCTCGCCTCCTGATCCCCTTCCGTCACCAGCGCCAGAATCACCGCCCCTCGAGCCTTGGCCTCTTTGATGTTAAAGATCGTCCGCTCGTAACGCACCTTCGAGTCGTCCGATTTCCAGTCGCACGTGGCGATCACCACCACAGGCATCCCGCTATCGATCAGGGCATTGGGTCCATGCTTCATCTCGCCGGCAGGATAGGCTTCGGCGTGGATATAAGAGACCTTCTTCATTTTCAGGGCGCCTTCCATCGCCACGGGAAAATGCACCCCGCGGCCCAAGAAGAGGAAGTCGGAGGAGCGATAGAACAGGCGAGCCAGGTCTTCAAACTCTTCGTCTTTCTGCAGCACGGACTCAAGCTGCTTGGGGAGGGTCGTCAAATCCGCCAACAACTGTTTGGCTTCGCCGGGCGGCAGCAGCCCGCGGGTCTGGCCCAGGTAAACGCCAAAGAGGTAGAGTGCCGTCAATTGAGCGGTGAACGTCTTCGTAGAGCCTACGGCTATTTCCGGACCGGCGTGCGTATAGATGGTGCCATTGGCCTCCCGCGAGACCATGCTGCCGAGAACGTTGCAGATGGCCATCGTTCTCGAGCCCTTGGCTTGCGCCTCGCGCTGGCCGGCGATGGTATCCGCGGTCTCACCGGACTGGGTGATGAGCACGGTTAGGGTACGCGGGTCGACCAGGGGATCGTGGTAGCGGAATTCGGAAGCGTAGTCCACTTCCACCGGCACGCGAGCCAAGCGCTCGATCATGATCTTGCCTGCCAGACCGGCGTGGCGCGAGGTTCCTGCCGCAACAATTTTGACGTCGCGAAACGACCGAAAGTCCTCTTCGCTAATCTCCATTTCATCCAGGAAAACCTCACCGGTCTCCTGCGAGATCCTCCCCAACATGGTGTCCCGCACCGCTCGCGGCTGCTCGTAAATCTCCTTCAGCATGAAATGCCTGAAGCCGCCCTTTTCCGCCAGGATCGGGTCCCAGCTAATGTGCTGGACGCGGCGCGTCACGGGGCGGCCGTCAAAGTCGGTCAGCTTCACGCCGTCGGGCGTGAGCACGGCTAAGTCACCGTCAGCCAGGAAGAAAAGATCGCGCGTGTGGTAAAGGATGGCAGGAACATCGCTAGCCACAAAATACTCGTCTTTTCCCAGGCCGATCACCGCTGGCGGCCCCTGTCGCACGGCCACGATCTTGTTCAAGTCTTTGGTGGAAATGATGGCCAGGGCAAAAACGCCGGCGAGTTGACGGACCGCACCACGCACGGCTTCTTCGAGGCTACGTGATCGGGTGGCGGTCTGGGGCGGACCCTCTGCCATACCTGTACGGGTGCTGGCTGAACCTGTCGCTCCGTCAACTGGGGAAGCGCCCTCCAAGTGTTTCTCGATGAGATGAGCGATCACCTCTGTGTCAGTCTCGGTGGAGAACCGGTGCCCTTCCGCCTGCAGCGACTTCTTCAGCTCCAGATAGTTCTCGATGATCCCGTTGTGAACCACAACCACGGTTCCATGGCAGTCCCGGTGGGGGTGGGCGTTTTCCTCCGTAGGAGCGCCGTGCGTAGCCCAGCGTGTGTGCCCGATCCCGTAGGCGCCGTCCATCGGCCTGAGGCGGATCACTTCTTCCAGAATGCGCAGTTTGCCCGGAGCGCGCCGGATCTGAAGCGCGTCGTCTTTGATGACGGCCAGCCCCGCCGAGTCATAGCCGCGGTACTGCAGCCGTTGCAAGCCTTCCAGCAGCACCGGCACGACGCGCTTGTTACCGATGTAACCTATGATTCCTGACATGATCGGTGGTCAACGATTATAACAGATGCGGGAGCGCGGGCTGGGACCCGGGGTTAGTGCGGGTTATCGGTTAGTGAGCCTTCGCCGGCCCACGGTAGAAAGTGGCGTTGCCCGCGCCCAGCTCGATGCGGGTCACATGATCAGGTAGGGGCAGTGGCTTACTAAGGTCAATCTTGTAACGTTTCTGAACGTAGCTCTCGAGCAGAAAACTCACCAACGCATCCGGGACAGCGAAGCTTCCCACGCGAACGTCTTGAATCGTCACCTTACCTTGGCTGCCGTTTGTGTCCAACCTGCCGGCTGCCGAAACCCGCTGTTTTCCGGGGAAGGCCATCGCGAGCGCCCTCGCTCCCCAATCGTCAGTCTTCGAAGCCTGGTTCAGCTGACCGAAGTCGACATCCGCGGTTCCATAAATGCGTTCCGGAGTTATGTGTATCTGGGGATCGTCTACGCCTGTAGGCAAGAACTCCCGGCCGTCATACTTCAGGTAAGAGTTAGTCTCCACCTCCGTGACCACGATCGGTTGAAAGGAAGCCGGCTTCCCGGTCAAAGGAGCAGAAAGCAGACGGATCTTAGCCTGCCAAGACCGCGCTGCCTCCAGGGAGATTCCGGCGCTCGGTGCGGTCGTCTTTCCCGTGCGTCCATCTCCGCGCGGGCATGGAAAACCCCGGATACCTGGCGCGAAAGCCGCGCCGACCCACAACGCAGTGGCCAACAGCGCGTGACGAGTACTGAATTGTAGGACTCTACGGTTCATGGCTGATTTGCCGATCGATTGTTCGACGCTCGTCATCACTTGTCACTGGTCACTTGTTGAGGCTGAGGAGCCCGAGAAATCTGAACTCCCGGAACCACGGCAAGGCGATCGAGGGCACCAATCAGATAGAAATCGGTCACCCTCTCGCCGGGCATCGCATCGTCCGCAACATCGATCCAGCGGCGTGTGACACGACGGAAATCGGCGTGGACGTTAACATCGAGGGTGCCGTCGAATGCGCAGCTTCCACTTAGTCTCAATAGGGCCCCGCTGATTTCCACCGGGGAGTGGCTCAGAGTCACGCGACCGTCCCCTATCTGCAAAAAGGCGGTAGCGGAGCGGAGGACCACGTCGCCGCGCCCTGGATCGAGTTCGCCCCAGGACACCGCCCGAGCCGCTGCCGACAACGGATCAAAACCACCCAACGAAACACTCCTCAGGCGCACTGTCGCCTCGCCCCGGAGGTTGGCGGCGAACTCCTGACGAGTCAATCCATGTGTTTGGAAGCGCCCATTGCCTGAGAGCAGCCCACGCGCACTTCGCAACGGTGCAGGAAAGGTGTTTGCCAAAGCCTGCACCTTGGCGCCATCCAGAGTCGCGTCGGCACTGATCCGTCCTGGTGATTCACTCAAATTCACTTCCAGGCTTCCGTGGCCACGCCCTCCTGCGGCCCGAAAACTCGCCTTGCTTAGCCGGATCTTCCGTCCGGAAATTTCCGCGAAAGTCCGAAAGTCGGTAACCGCCAGCGAGCGGTAGGTGACGGTGGGCGTGGCAAAAGTGCCCTGGGCGCTTAGGGCACCGAACAAGGACGCGCCTGCAGTCCGGCGCGCTGCAAGGGAGCTCAACCCCGGGATCCGCGCCAACAATGGGAGTGGGGCGCGATGGCCCAGCACATCAAACCACAGCGATCCGTCTTCCAAACTCAACCTGCTCGCGCGCAGGTTGAACATCCAGGGCCTGCTGTGGTCACCTTGATGCTCCAGCCGCCCGATAAATGTGGAGGCGCCAATCACGCCCACGAGTGGGTCGGCAAGAATGTGGTCTCCGTTCACCTGGACGTGCCCCTCGGTCAGGCCGATGGGCTCAGTCACGCCCGGAACCAGCAGGCGCACCCCACGAAGCTCGGCGCTACCGACGAGAGCCGGTGCCGCAGGCGGCCAAGCCGCCCCTGTCAGGTGCAGTCTCAGGTTCACTCCTCCCTCGGCTTCGAACTCCTGAACGGCGCGCACGCCAACACCGCGTGCGAACCCTACCAGATCGTGGAGTGATGCCGCTTTCGACGAGATGAGCAAGTCATAGACGGAAGACCCTCGGCCTTTGGCCGCCTGTCCTGAGGAGCCCAGCCAACCTTCGACACCCAATTCCACGCGTGGTGAGAGAGTGATCCTAGCCGGCGCGAGCCTGGCTTCCTGGTCGTCGATCTTAACGTTGAGGTCGGAAACGCTGAAGGGCCCTGAAGGAGCGTGAAGCTGTACCTCGCGCGCCAAGACGAAGCCGCCGTAGCGCCGTGCGTTCCACGGTCCCTGAATCGTCAGCAAGCCGTCAACTCGGCCAGACGCACCGAGACTACCCGACAGGCCCGAGACGCGACGGCCCAAAGCCAACAGATCCTCCAGCCGGGAACGCTCCAAGGCAATAACCAGATCCACCTCCGGCGAGGCTGGGATTTTTTCTATTGACCCGGTCAAGTGCAAGCGGGAGTCGGCAAGCAACGCGTCCAAGCTCTCGAACTCTGCCTTCCCCCGGTTCCGATCGAAGCTCCCCCGCACTGAGAAGGATACAGTCAGGGAACCTGAGGGAGGCAGGGACTCCCAGCGGTGCAACTGGTTCAAGCTGCCCTGGGCTTCAATCTTCAGCGAACGCAGTGACCCAGTGAGCCGGGCATCAAGATCCAAGACTCCGTAAATCTCCGGATTGCGTCCAGTCAGGAGGGGTAGCCAGTTGTAAAGTAGCGACCCGCGTGCCCGCAGCGTAGCATCGAGAGGACCATCAAGGTCCCATCCCGGCGTCCATGCACCGGACAGCTCAAGTTTGCCAGGGGTCGCCAGGGCGACATCCGTGCGAACCGGATTGCCGGCCAGCCGAAAGCGGACCAAGTGGCGGACCCGTTCGATGCGCAGCCTCGCTTCCACATCGGTGACGGCGAACGGCTTCTTGTCGGTCCCCAGCTTGAAGTTCAGGCGCGCATCGCTGGCCTCAAGGTCGATGTCACCGCGCTGCAGGTCACTCGCGGGGCTAACTTCGCTCGGTAAAGCGACGCCGCTTTGCCGCAGCAAGTTCTCCACATTCCATTCGCCCTCTACACTGCGGACCACATTGAAAGTAGGGCCGACAAGATGAAGCGCCGCAAAGTCGAGCTTTGATCGCCACAGGCTGCGCCAACGCAAATCGCAGTCGATACGCTCCACGCGGGCGAAGGGCTCAGCTCCGAAACGCGGATCGTCCTTCACAACTACGTTGTAGATAGAGAATCCCGGGCGGGGGAGCATACGGTAGGACAAAGCACTGAAGGCTACCGGACGCATCAGCTTGCGCTCCAAGGCGGCTTGGAGTCGTCGCCGATAGCGTTCGGCGCTGAGAAAAGAGGGAATGAGCCACGCCGCGAGGGTGAGCACTAACAGCAACGGTGCTGCGACTCGGGCATGACGGCGAAACGGGCTTCTCATCAATACACGAACTGAAACGTCCGGCGCCAGCGCGTCTTGGTCACAAAATGAATGACCAAATCAGCGACCTGGCCGAGTCGGTCGCCGAGGGAGGTACGGGTGTATTCGTCGCGTGGCGTCTCAAACGACCAGTAGATTAACAGGGGCCGGCCGGAAACAATCTGGCGGGGAACGAAACCCCAGAAGCGGCTGTCCCAGCTCTGTTCCCGGTTGTCGCCCATCACAAAGTAACTATCGGGCGGCACTACTAGCTCGCCGTCTCGGATGTATTTCTGCAGATCCTCGCTCCACCGCGTCGTCGCTCCGGGGGGTGCTCCGCGGTCGTCATCGCCCGGAAAGTCATCGCCGGGGCGCAGTTGGTCCAGGTAGGAGTGGTGGATATAGGGCTCATTCAGCTCCTGACCGTTGACGTAAACGCGGCGGTGAACGATCCGAATGCGATCACCGGGGAATCCGATAACTCGCTTCACGAAGTGCTCGCCGGGCTCCTGAGACTCCTCCGAGCCCGGAAACTTGAAAACCAGCACGTCACCGCGGCGAATGTCGCGATAAGGGAGCAGATGTCGAAGCGCTCCTGGCTGATACGCAAAGCAGAACTTGTTAACCAGCAGATGATCACCGATGAGCAGCGTCTTCTCCATTGACCCGGTTGGGATCTTAAAGGCCTGGACGACGAAGGTTGTCCCGAAGATGGCCAGAATGACGGTCACCACCAGGGACTCAAAAGTATCGCGCCAGGACGACTTCCTTTGCACTTCTGCCATTATTCGGAGCTCCGTTTCAACCGTTCCAAAACCACCCTGGCCGCTTGTTGTTCAGCCGCCTTCTTGCTGCTACCAACGCCCCTGGCGGCCCAACCGAGGCCCGCGTCCACCTCTACCGTGAAGGTCTTACGGTGCTCCGGTCCGACTTCACTCACCACGCGATAGACAGCTGGATCTCTGCGCCCTCCCTGTAAATTCTCCTGCAATGCCGACTTGTAATCAATCAGGAAGAGCTGATCGGCGGCCGCAGCCAGGTCTTCCGGCAAAATAAAGCGCTTCACGAACCGCTGCGCCGCTCGCAAGCCGCCGTCACGGTAGATGGCAGCGATAACGGCTTCCAGTGCATCCACCAGAAGGCGAGACTTATCTCTGCCTCCCGTCTTCTCTTCTCCACGTCCCAGGCGCAGGTAGGTTCCCAATTCGAGTTTTGACGCCACCCGGCCCAGATGCTCAGCCGCCACCAGACGGGCGCGCGCACGCGACAACTTCCCTTCCTGATATTCGGGAAATGTGTCCGCCAGCCGAACGCTGACCAGGAAGTTCAACACGGCATCCCCCAGGAACTCCAGTTGCTCATTGTCGCGGCCGCGACCGGAGGACTCCTGGGCGTAGGACGCGTGGGTAAGTGCTTCGAGCAGAAGATTGGGATTGTGAAACCGGTAGCCGACCAAATCCTGCAGGGTGTCGAGGGATGCTTTCGCCATGCTTGCGAGGCGCCACGGTGCCTGGCCACAGAGGCAGACAGGCGCAGAGAAAGCAAAACTGCTGATTTTCTATTGCTTGGGAGCCGCCGCTGCCTGGGCCTTCTTCTCCTTCATCGCCTTCAGATTCTGGTCGGCATAAGTCTGCAGCGGAGTACCTTGGCTGAGCTGCGAAGCTTTGGTAAACGCCTCAATCGCTTGGTCTATCTTGTTATCCATCTTGTACGCTTCGCCCAGGCGGAAGTAGTCTTCAGCGTTGGGGTTGGGAGTTGAGACCGCCATTTGATACTCCTTCTCCGACTTGGACAACTCCGCCTGGTCTGGTCCGGTCAGCCCCTGCGACGCACGCTGCAGGTGAACCATGCCCAGCGCGGCGTGAGCCTCAGCAGTAGCTGCAGACTTGACCTGCTGAAACTGTTCGTCAGTCTGATTCGCCTGCTTTGGCAGCTGCGGCACCATCTCCAGCACCTTATTAGCGTCGGCCTCGGCTTCGGCCAACTTCTTGTCTGCATCGGCGCCCTGGGCAACTTGCGGCATCGGCAGGATAGTGGCCATCAAAATTAAGGTCCGCATATTGTCGTTCTTGGCCTTTAGGCTCTTCTCGCCGAAATCGACGACCTTTACCACGTCACCCTTCTGCTGCGCTGCAATTGCGCCGAAGAAATAGATGTCGCTCAGAAAGGGGCTGTCGGGGTACTTGGCGACGAAATCATTCACCATCTGCATCTGCTTGTCAGGATCCAGCTCGTTCTGAATAGCCTGTGCCTCTTTGACTTGTTGCGGGGTCACTTGCGGACCTGCGGGAGCCTGGCCCTGTTGCCCTTTCGAACCCTGGGCGGCTGGCTTCTCCTGCCCCCATGAACGTCCCAGCGCAAGTACAACCACTCCCAGGGCGAGGCACATCACTACTGAAAGCCCGGCAGACTTCTTCATTTGAATGTCACACTCCGTCGAGGATTCACCATTGAAGCCATCAGCCTAACGGAAAGATACGGCGATGTCAACCTTCGATCCACGTCGGCCACACGACATGGGAGTTGGGGCTCGCGGTTTGGGCTGATTTCCTGGTCCGTCCTTGCGTAGGGGTAGGCAGGTCCTTTGACGGAAGCCGTCCCGCGAAGCGGGACACCGCGGGTAGCCGTAAGGTCTGGACGCGGTGCCGTGCCTTTGAAACGGAAACCCTTCCTGGAAAAGGGGTCGACGACATTCAGCTCCATTGCCGGATTCCGGCTGATGTTGCCGATAGTGCCCTTAATTTCAGAATCCATTTAGCGAAGCTACTGTAGCGCAGGGGCCATTAAGAGCAGGCTTGTGGACTGCCAGGAAGTCTGCTGTATGCCTGGAAGGTAGTTTTTTTGTAGACTACGTCGATGACGTATTCGTTGGTCGGCGTCCCAGTGCCGCGCAAGGAGGGTCGAGATAAAGTCACCGGCAAGG
>DATJKY010000507.1:0-9998 GCA_035490955.1 Terriglobia bacterium
GGTCCAGTATCTGCATGCTTTCGCAGCCGGTGATGACTACAGTGGTTGGGAGGTTCAAAGCGTAGTGGAGGCATTCGACAGGCTTCACCGCACCACTCTTCAGCACATTACCATCTCCCATCGGCTTCATGCCTAGCACGGCGATGCCCTGTTCCACAAGCTTGGGGAGAACTTGCTGGCCGAAGCTTCGGTAATGCGCATCCATCACGTTCAACGGCATCTGGCAAGCGTCAAAATGGAAATTGTGCGCCGCTGCCACTTCCAGCATGCGCAGATGCACATAAGGGTCCTTGTGGCCGGTGAATCCAATGTAACGGATCTTCCCAGCCTTCTTGGCCTCGAGCAAGGCCTCGAGAGACCCGTCTGGAGCAAAGAAACGGTCGGGATCCTCCAGCCGGATGTTTTCGTGGTACTGCAACAGGTCGATGTGATCGGTCTGCAGTCGCTGCAAGGACTCGTCAAGCTGCTGTGCCGTAGCTCGCTTGGTGCGTCCATCGAACTTCGTCATCAGCAAAACCTTCTGGCGATAGCCGTCACGAAGGGCAACGCCCATTCGGCGCTCACTTTCGCCGTCGTGGTAGTCCCAGCAGTTGTCCATGAAGTTGACCCCACGATCGATCGCACTGCGAATAATCTGAATCCCGTCGTTCGGGTCCTTGGGCCGCCCGATGTGGTGTCCTCCCAACCCTATAGCCGAGACCTTTTCTCCCGATTGGCCGAATTCCCTGTAGATCATCCCGTTGGAATCTGTTTGACCCTTCGCTGTTGCGGCGATGGCCATGCCGGCCAGAGCATTCAGGACATCTCTACGGTTCATGAACGAGCTCCTCCTTCCGTGATTTAGGGTACGCAGTCGATTTTAGACCCAGCGTGTGCCTCGTGTCTCTTGGTTTCTCGGCGAGGCCCGAGGGCGGCTTGGAAGGGCAACCACGGGGCAGCTTGGCCTTTCCATTTAATGCCAATTCGGACCCCAACCTTACTCGGCCCCAGGGGCCGGTAGCGCCCGCGCGCTGTCCTGCTCCGCGAGCGAACATGGCTGATATCAATAACTTAGATGTGGGTACCCGGCCTCCGACCGCGAGGCTACAGTCTCTGGGTCCGGTGCTCTTTTGCCGTAGGCTACAGACCGGGACCGATGTGAGACTGGTGAGAGCGAGGATGGCCGAGTTGACAAATTGCGTTAACCTGTTGATAGAGTCCCCCTGTTAGAATGGGCAGACGCTGATATCGCGTCCGTTCGAGGAGAGTCCTCCTATGAATCGCCTTTTGATTGCTGGGTGCTGTCTGGTTCTCCCCTTTGGTCTCTCGCTTTTGAACCCCGCCCGGTGTCTTGCGCAAGAGCCTACACCGTGGCCACCTGAAGCCGGGAAGCTCCGCTTTCACATGATCGGCAACGGGCATATCGATCCCGTGTGGCTATGGCAGTGGTCCGAAGGTGAGTCGGTTGTGCTCAGCACCTTTCGCTCCGCCCTGGACCGCATGAAGGAGAACCCCGACGTTACCTTTACGGCCAGCTCTGCCCAATTCTACGAGTGGGTGGCAGAGACCGATCCGCAGATGCTCCAGGAGATACGCCGGCGGGTCGAGGAAGGGCGATGGTCGATTGTCGGCGGCTGGTGGGTGGAGCCCGACGTGAACAGCCCGTCGGGCGAGTCTCTGGCGCGCCAGGGCCTTTACGGCCAAGCCACCTTCCGGCGGCTGTTTGGACGCATGGCGCACGTCGGCTATAACCCGGACTCCTTCGGCCATCCCGCGACCCTTCCGCAGATCTACAAACTACAGGGGATGGATGCCTACGTTTTCATGCGTCCCCAACCGCATGAAAAGACTCTTCCGGCTGATGTGTTCTGGTGGGAGGGACCGGACGGCACGCGACTTCTTGCTTACCGTATCCCCATCAGTTACGGTGACTGGGAAGGAGAGCTGCCGGGGAAGTTGCTCACCATGTCCCGATTCAAGGAGCCCACGAACGATCTGATGGCCTTCTATGGTGTAGGCGATCACGGTGGGGGCCTCACCAAATTGAGCATCCAGTCGATCCTTGACATAGCCAAGCAACCGGGCGCCCCAGCGCTCCTCTTCAGCACACCCGATCGCTACTTTGACGAGATTCGGCATATGACCGGACTTGATCTGCCGGTTGTGCAAAGCGATCTCGAGCACCACGCGGTGGGTTGCTACACCGCCAATTCAGAAATCAAGAAGAACAACCGAACCACCGAGACCCTCCTGATGACCGGAGAAAAATTTGCAACGCTGGGCGCGGCCGTGGCTGATGTTCCCTATCCCAAGACGGAGTTTGCCTCCGCCTGGAAGAAAGCCCTGTTCCAACAGTTCCACGACATCATGGCAGGGACGGCGTTGCCCGAGCATTACGCTGCGGCACGCGATGCCGATGGTTACGCAATGAACGTGGCCAATCAGGCCCTCTACCGGGCGGCGGAGAAGATCGCCTGGGAGGTTCCCAGCACCGACCCGGACTCGGACTACTTGGTGGTCTTCAACCCGCACGCCTGGAAGGCGACGCTAGACGCGGAATACGATCTGGGCTGGCCACCCGGCGCTGTTGGGGGTGACGAGAAGGTTGTAATCCACACCCTGCTGGAAGATGAAACCGGCGCTCCTGTCCTCCACCAATGGGCGCAAGCTTCGACAGTTATCGGGCGCAAGAAGCTCGTGTTCCGCGCCGTCGTCCCTGCCTTTGGTTACCGGCAGTTTCGCTTGCGAAGCGCACCCGGTGCGGTCGAGCAGGCGGCCACAGTACGAGCCAGCGAAAGGGAACTGGAAAACGAACACCTGCGGGTGACCTTTGCCGACGATGGCAGCATCGCGATCTATGACAAAGCTGCGGGGCGTCCCGTGTTTCTTCCCGGTAAGACCGGTGCCCCGGCGCCCGAAGCCGCTCCGCCGCTCGGAGGTCTGGAGCGCAGTTCGGGCTCTGGGGCGCAGGGCGCACGGGCGGTGGTGTTGGACGACCCCAGCGACACTTGGAGCCACAACGTCAGCGAATACTCGAAGGAAATCGGAGCTTTCGGCAATGCTCAGTTTCGCGTGTTGGAGAACGGCCCGGTGCGGGCCAGGGTACGCGTAAAGTCCACGTACCAGCAGTCGTCATTGGAGGTGGACTGGATCCTTTACGCGGGCAGAGGGAACTTGGAAGCGCGCGTGGCGCTTGACTGGCACGAGCACCTCAAGATGCTGAAGTTCTCCTTTCCGGTCGATGTAGAAAATCCCAGGCCAAGCTACGAGATTCCCTACGGCTATATCGTCCGCGAAGCCAACGGCAAAGAAGATCCCGGCCAGCGCTGGATCGACCTCTCAGGGGAGCGCGACGGGCAGGTGTACGGCCTCAGCCTGATCAACAACGCGAAGTACGGCTACAGTGTGCGCGGCAGCGACATGCGGATATCCGTGGTGCGCGGCGCCGTCTACGCGCAGCACGACCCGCATAAACTCGATCCGCAGGGCGTTTACGTCTGGCAGGATCAGGGCCGGCAGGAGTTCCGCATGCTGCTCGAGCCGCATACGGGCACTTGGCAGGACGCCGGGGTGGTCCGGACCGCCGAGGAGTTCACTGCCCCTGTCCCCATCATCTACCAGGGAATTCACCCCGGCCAGCGGCCGCTCACGGCATCGTTTCTTGCTGTCGACGCGCCCAACGTGGTGGTATCCGTCGTGAAGAAGGCCGAAGAAGGTGACGACTTGATCGTGCGGTGCTATGAGACTTCCGGTAGGCCGGCGGAGGCGACGCTTGATCTCGCGTTGGTCAAACGTCGCTGGTCCGGAAAATTTCGGCCATTCGAAATCAAAACTTTGCGAGTTCCTCTGACTGGCGGAGAGATCCGGGAGGTCAACCTATTGGAAGAATGATTTACCGTACTTCCAGGTAGTCCTTATCCGGAAGCTTCGGGAATGGCGCATGGGGCTCGGCCTGATACCAGAAGGCTACGGAGGAGATGTCGTCCTGGAGCGGCAGGTAGCGCCCGCCGGCGCGCCAGCCGAGGGCCTGGATCGTGACTCTGAGATCCTTATCGAACCGGATCGGGTCCATGATGTGCCAACGGTAGAGTCCAAAGCGCTGCTGTGACTCGTAATGACCGTCCGGGCGGATGACCTGAGCCAGTCCGGAGTAAGGAGTGGTGAACTCCTGATAGTGATAAGGTTCAGGCGGAGCAGGTGTATGCAGAAGGTCATAAGGAAAGGGCACGGGGGGACCGACATCAAAATCGTATGAACCGCCGAAATAGTCTTCCGTACCAGTACCATTGATCGTCGGGAAGGTGCTATCACCGTCAAGGAAAGATTTGATCTCGCCCTCGCCCCACCAACCCGTGTTGTGAACGCCCCAGGCAAGGTAAGTGCCGACATAATGCCCCCAGCCTTTTACGCCGTCCAGGATGACATGATCTGTCTTGTACGGCAGCGGATTCGATCGCCGGAATTGTGCATGGAAGTAGGCCGCGTCTTCGGGGACTTCAGTAAGAACATAATCAATCTGGTAGTAGATCGTCATCGCTTCGTTATCCAGATTCTCCAAGGTCATCTTGCAGGACTTCCGGAAGGGCATTTCCCAATAAGAATTGAACCCGCTGCCAGGATTCACACACACTGCCAGCGATGAGATTTGAGCGTACCGTCCCCAGCCGCAGGCAAAGAAGTCCCCGACGGGAACCTCCACCGAAGGCTGGCTCTCGCCGTCCCAATAGATGCGCAAGATCGAGAACCGCAAGTGGCCGGTGGGAGTCATCCAGACGTGCTGAATCGCTCCTGAACCCTGAATCTCCGCCAGCGTGAACACTTTCTTTGGTCCGACTTTCACGGATGGAGAAATCTTCCAGCCCTGTCCCAAGTCGCGAGCTGCTTCAGCGCCGGTCCCCTCCGTTGCCATACCGCCCTTACCCTTTTCGCCGGTAAGATTCTCGGGGCTGATCGACCGCGTCTTGGCGTGGGACAGGCGAGGCAAGTTCCCCATATTTGGGTAGAGCCCGTTGTACGACGACGTTTGCGCCACGATGTTTTGCGCTGTGAGCGCACCCGCAAACACCATTCCCAATATCCAGCGAAACATACTCATCCTTAGTCCCTCCTTGTGAGGCGTTGCCCGAAGGGCAACACCGTGAGTTGCCGCAGGTTTTGGCTACGACACCCTTCTAGCAATTCCGCAGTGCATTACCACTCGCAACAGCCGGAAGCATATCGCAACTGGCGAAACGATGCAGGACAGCCAGCAGAACTGTCTAGAGGCACCTGCCGGCACCACGGGATTGCAAGCCTGCGCTACAATAGCAGCCAGGATGGTACAAGTTGTGAAAAGCCCGGAGGTCTATGACGCCCTCATCGTGGGCTCCGGCGCCGGCGGGGGCATGGCAGCCTACGTTCTGACTAGGGCAGGCGCCAGGTGCCTGATGCTTGAGGCTGGCAGTTGGTACGACACGACGAAGGACTCAAAGATGCTGATGTGGCCTTACGAAGCGCCACATCGAGGCGCACCGACTCCAGCGAAGCCCAACGGCTACTTCGACCCCGGATATGCCGGATGGCACCTGCCCGGTGAACCTTACGCCAGCGCGCCCGGTAGCAACTGGATGTGGTGGCGGTCTCGTGTGCTGGGCGGCAAGACGAACCACTGGGGGCGGATTTCACTTCGCATGGGCCCCTACGACTTCAAGCCTTACAGCCGCGACGGCAAGGGTTTCGACTGGCCCATCACCTACGACGACCTTGCTCCCTATTACGACAAGACCGAAGAGCTGATCGGCGTGTTCGGGTCGGAGGAGCATCTGGAGAATACCCCGGATGGGAAGTTCCAGCAGCCGCCCAAGCCTCGCTGCTATGAGCTGGTAATCCAGAAAGCCTGTCAAAAGCTCGCTATTCCTTGCATCCCTTCGCGACTCTCCATCCTCACGCGTCCCCTCAACGGACGGCCTGCCTGTCACTACTGCGGTCAATGCGGAAGGGGTTGCGCGACCTATTCCAACTTTTCCTCGCCCACGGTGCTCCTGCCCCCGGCGCTTGAAACTGGGAATCTCGAAATTCGCTGTAACGCTATGGCGCGGGAGGTGTTGGTCAACAACGAAGGCCTGGCCACGGGAGTCTCCTATATCGACACGCGGCACCGCAAAGAGGTCCAGGTGCGAGGCAAGGTTGTGGTACTCGCCGCTAGCGCCTGTGAGACCGCGCGCCTTCTGCTCAATTCGCGCGGCCGGTTTCACCCCAATGGACTCGCCAACTCGACAAGCCTTGTGGGCCGGTACCTCATGGATACGGTCGGGACCGACGGCACGGTGGGTTTCTTTCCCGTCCTCACCGACCTCCCTCCGCACAACGAAGACGGTGTAGGCGGCATGCATCTCTACATGCCCTGGTGGAACTATCAGCAGCAACTGAGAAACCAGTTGCCTTTCTCTCGTGGCTATCACATCGAGTTCGGCGGCGGACGCCGCATGCCTGGGCTCAGGTTCACAGGCGGCAGCCAAGAACACCTGGCAGGATACGGCGCGGAGCTGAAACGCCGCGCCCGAAACAGATATGGCGCACTCGTCAGCTTCTCCAGCCGCGGTGAAATGATCCCCAACGCCGCGAGCTACTGTGAAATCGACCCTGATATCATCGACCAGTGGGGCATCCCTACACTCAAGTTCCATTTCCAATGGACGGACGACGAGATCCTTCAAGCGAAGCACGCGCGAGAGACCTTCCGCGCCATCGTCGAGACCGCCGGAGGCGAGGTGGTACGAACGGCCGGTAGCGAGGAGGAGTGGGGTATTTCAACGGGAGGAGCCATCATTCACGAAGTAGGCACGGCACGGATGGGTGCCGATCGGAAGAGTTCGGTCTTGAATCCCTTTTGCCAGGCCTGGGACTGCAGGAATCTCTTCGTAACAGATGGCGCGCCCTTTGTCAGTAATGCCGACAAGAATCCCACTCTGTCCATTCTGGCCCTGGCTTGGCGCACTTCCGAATATATCGCTGAGCAAGTCAGGAAACGAAATGTGTAAGGACAGGCGGGGATTTTGACCGCTACCCCGCTTACGGTGACGTGCATGAGTCGAGCAGGCGCCATCGCCCTTGGTTACGTGTGGTTGATGTCAGGCCCGTGCCTACGGGGCGAGCAGGCGCCGGCGGCGGCCTCCCAGACAGAGGCACAGCTCGGTGTGGACGCACTGCAACGCGGTGATTTTGCTGCTGCCGAGCAACACCTATCAAGGGCACTCGATGCCGATCCCAGCTTGGCAGAGGTGCGCGCCAACCTTGGCCTCGCTTATTACGTCGATGGCAAGTACGCTAAAGCCGTGGAAGCCTTCCAGCAAGCCTTGAAGCAGAACGCGTCACTCTCCACCGCCCAGTCGTTCCTTCCGCTCGGCCTGGCAGGTCTCAATCGATGCAACGAGGCGCTGCCCGGGCTGCGGCACGAGTATTCCTCGAATCCGGACATCAAGTTGCGGCGCGTCGTGGGGCTCAGCCTGCAGCGCTGCCTCTTTCAAACCGGCAGCCAGGCCGAAGCGGACCATGTAACCCAGGACCTGCTGGCCAAATATCCCGACGACGTTGACGTGCTTTACGAAGCGGGCCAACTGTACGGCAAGCTGTCCTCGCAGATTTACCTACACTTGATGGAAGTTGCTCCACACACGGCTCGTGGATATCAGCTCACGGGAGAGGTGGCCTCCACCGAGGGCAACTGGCAGGTGGCCATCGACGCCTACCGTCAGGCTTTGAGGCTGGAACCGAACTTGACGGGCCTGCACCTCCGCATAGCGGCTCTCATGCTGCTACACCCACAGGATCCCGACGACTGGAAGGAGGCGATCGAGGAGTTGGAGGCTGAACTGAAGGTCAATCCCGGGAGCGCCGAGGCGGAATACGAGATCGGTGAAGCCTACCGCAAGCACAGTGACCTGGAGAAAGCGGAACCGGCCTTCCGCAGGGCGCTTGAGTTACAACCGGCCTTTGTGGAAGCGCGCATCGGTCTGGCGAAGGTGCTGCGGCAGAAGAACCAGAACCAGGAGGCGCTTGCCGTGCTTGAGCCCGCACGCGACAGCAAGCCACCCAATCCCGCGGTCCACTTCTTGCTGGCGCAGCTCTACCGCGATTCCGGGCGCGCCACCGACGCACAGAAGGAGGACGCTGTTTTCAAGCAGCTGCAGAAGACGCCTCCCTCGCTTCACAACCCGCAGTAGAGTAACTTCACTCATACCTCAACGCCATGATCGGGTCGACCCGCGTCGCCCACCACGCGGGGAGATAGCCGGCCGAGAGTGAGACCCCTATCAGCAGCAGCGCCGCTGCCGCAAAGGTGATCGGGTCCGTCGCCTTGATGCCGTATACATAGCCAGCCATCACGCGGCTCACGGCCAGCGCGGTCACCAGCCCCAGCACGACCCCGAACATCGTTACAATCAACCCTTCTCGCAAGACAAGTCGGAGCACATCCGTCCTGCTTGCTCCCAGCGCCATGCGGATGGCCATCTCCTGTGTGCGGCGGCTCACGGCATAGGACATCACGCCGAAGATGCCCACGGTTGCAAGCCGTGCCCTGATACAAGACCGCGGCTTCGAACGGTTACCAAATGTAAAACCAGGGGAAGGCAGAGCCTTTCTACAAGTCAGAGCGGCAGAGCCGCAGAGCTTCCTGAACTCTGCCTGGCAGTCAAGGCCCGGTACGCTACATTTGAGGCTAGGTCGTTGGTCATGAACCGCGCGGTGAGCCTGCGCATGGAGGAAGCGTTGACAACGAAACCTGCCCTGTCAGCCGCGGTCCCGAAGTGTTATAATCTGTCTGTCTTGGACGACCTCCTGTTGCCCTTATTCCCGTTGGAATGCGTTCTTCTCCCCGAAGAGTTGCTACCCCTCCACATCTTCGAGGAACGCTACAGGCAGATGATCGGAGCCTGCCTGGAAGCGCAGGAAAGGGCCAGCGGCCAGCAGCAGTTCGGGGTTGTCCTGGCTAAAGAAGGGGAGATCAACACGGTAGGGTGTAGCGCTCGGGTGGTCAAGGTCGTTCGCAAGTACGAGGACGGGCGTCTGGACATCCTTTCGCGAGGAACGCGGCGCTTTGAAGTCTTCCTCACCAACGAGGAGGAACCTTATTTGAGAGGTGGTGTGGAGTTCTTTGACGACGACGATGGAGCCGACTTGCCAAACGAGACGGATGCCGAGCGCGCCCTGGAGCTGTTTACCCAAATCCGAAGCCTGCTGGGGAATCCGACTGAATTCCCGGCCGACCTGCCGCGACCTTATAAGAACCTTTCCTTTCGCATTGCTGCGCCGCTTCCACTGGACCTCGATTTCAAGCAGCAGCTCCTGTTGGTGCGGAACGAGACGCGACGCCTGCGCGAGGTGGCGCGCGCCATTCAGCAACTGGTTCCGCGGCTTACTGCCCTACGGCGAGCCCAACAGAAGGCGGGCGGCAACGGCCACGCGCGCCTGAAGAGTTAGCTAGCTGGCTAGCCAAGAGATTCCTGTCATTCCGAGGAGTGTTGCCTGGGCCTTCGGCCCACCAATGGACATGAAAGCCCCCGGGCCTGTCATTCCGAGCGCAGCGAGGAATCTGCTTTTGCGGTAAGGTGGTTAGGAAGAAACAGATTCCTCTCCCGCATGCTGGATCGGAATGACAGGAAGGGGGCTTGGTATTCCGCCGTTGAGTTGGCGCAGTGCCTCACCTATAATTAGCACATGCTCAGGGCCCGAACGATTGCCGAACTAAAACGGGAAAATTACCGCAGCGTCAGCGTGAAGGATGAGATGCGCGCCAACCTGATCCGGTGCCTCGAGTCCGGCGGGCCGATGTTCCCGGGAATCGTTGGCTTCGAGGATACGGTAATTCCTCAGATTGCGAACGCCATCCTCTCGCGCCACAACTTTATCTTGCTCGGACTGCGCGGTCAGGCCAAGAGTCGAATCCTGCGGTCGTTGGTAACTCTCCTTGACGAAGAGATTCCGTTCATCGCCGGTTGCGAGATCAACGACGACCCGCTGAAGCCCATCTGCCGGGCCTG
>DATJKY010000508.1:0-2988 GCA_035490955.1 Terriglobia bacterium
TGGGTCGAAAGTAGGAGCGACTAGAGGATGAATCGCGAGAGCGTTCCAAGCCAAGTTGACCGGCGCAGCAAGGACATGAAGCCAGCTACTCTCGGCCTCTACCTCCTCCCGCTCCGCATGGCACGCCCAGACCTTCCCTCATCCCCTGGCACTGGCGCTTCATCCGATGTGCGACTCCGGCAAGTTTGCGGACGCAAACGTGCCGGAATCTCCAATGTCGATAAGAGATGCTCTGCTGGGTCGCAGGCAGCAAGATCGCGAAGCCTAACTTTCGAGACTCCAGAGGCTTAGCTAAATTCTTTGCAAAAACACGTCATATATAGGTGTAAGGAAGATAGATGTGAGAAAGAAACAAGGGTTTTCTCATCGCGAAGCCGATGGGAAAACCCATTTGGACGAAGTGCTTCGCCGCGGGATGGGGGGAGCGGGGCATAGCTCAAGGGCGTGGTGGGCCCGGCGAGAGCGTTTGATTGGGATCGGCCGAGAGGAGATCGTAAGAAAATGGTACTACTGCGCGCAGCGGTTACGTAGCCGTCCCTTCGTTCGCTGGAAGTCACAGCGGAGAGCGTCGCCAGCAACGTTTCAGCTTGACCTACGTTTCGGGTTTAGGGCACGCCCCCACGAGGATACTCGCCGAGCAGCCGGGTGCGACGACTGCCACAGTGGAGACAGCGCGGCTGGGCCGCGTCGTGATGCGCCGTGTCGTCGAGGGCTCGATCGGTCAGGTCGGTTGGCTGACCCAACGCCGCCAACAGGCCAATCATCTTGGGCGGTTGGGCGGTGGCGGCCGGTGTCGTCAGGATCAGAAGCAACCAGGCACGATGAGACTGCTCGCGTTTCGAGGGGTGCCAGAGTCCGTAGTATCGAACCTTGTGAAAGCCCCGCGGCAGCACGTGCTCGAGGAAGCGTCTGAGGAACTCAACGCCTGGCAGCCGCTCGGTACGCCACCGGCCGGCGTCTCGGTCTTTCCAGCGAAAGGTCACACTGGATTGATCCATGCTGAGTATCCGTGCGTTGCTGATCGCCGTCCGAAAAACATACCGCGACAGATAGCTCAGCACGGCGTCGGTACCGTGGCCGTAGTGTTTGCAGAACGACACCCACTGCCGTTTCCAGACGCTTGCCGGGATTTTCGCGAACACGGCCGGCGCCGCGGCCTTCAAGGCCGCGCAGAACTGCGCGGCGATTTTGCCGGAAAGAACGGCGACTGGCACCAGGAACTCCCCCCGGGCGGGCTCCCAGTGCCGGCCGTCGGCAGTGATCCCACCGGCGGTCACGAGCAGATGGACGTGCGGGTGATAGCCCAGTTGCCCATTCCAGGTGTGGAGCACCGACAGCATGCCAGGCAGTGCACCCAGGTGCCGTTTTTGGGCACAGAGGTCCTTGACCGCCGTGGCCGAGACTTGCATGAGCAGACCGTAGAGCAACTTCTGATTGCGACGGAACACCGCACGCAACTCCGAAGGCACGGTCACGACGGCGTGAAAATAGTCGCAGGGCAGCAGCTCAGCCTGACGCTTTTGGAGCCACCGCCGGGTCTGGCTTCCATGGCATTTGGGGCACGCGCGATTACGACAGCAGTGATAATGCCAGAACGTGTCGTGGCAATCGTCACAGCGGTAGAGCCGTCCCCCCAGCTCTCGAGTGCAGCAAGCGGCAATGTCCCGAAGTGCCCTCTGATGTGAGGGCATCGTCCGGTCGCCGTACTGGGAAGTGTACTGGAGGCCAAACTGGCCGACGACGTCCGCCAGCTCGACGTTCATCTGGGGCGGGCAAACGCTAGGATCAACCACGGCTGGGCCTCCTTCCCTGGAACAGGCCGTCGGTGGTCTGGCACAGCAGTGTGCGGAGCTGGTCCCGCAACGGCTCCGTGAGGTGGGTATAGATCTCGGTGGCTCGCAGGCTCGAATGCCCGAGCAAGATCTGGATGATGCGAATGTCCACGCCGCGCTGGAGCATGTGCGTGGCGAAGCTGTGGCGCAGCGAGTGCGGTCGGAAGTCGGAGCTGAAACCGCAGGTATCGCGTGCCTGGATGAACGCGGCGCGTGCGGTCGAATCAGGCAGATGGGTCACCGATCGCCGGCTGGGAAAGAGCCACTGCCGGCTGCGGTGGGTTTTCCAGACCTCGCGGAGCATCTGGAGAATGGGTTCGGTCAGTGGGAGGACGCGCTCTTTGTTTCCCTTGCCGACGACGCGCAACACCATCTGCTGGGAGTCGACTGCGGAGACGGGCAGCGTGACCGCCTCGGTGATGCGCAAGCCATAGGCGTAGATGAGCGTGAAACAGCCCCGAAGGACGGGCTTCTTCAGGGCGGCGATCAGGCGGCGGCAATCCTCGTCACTTCGGACATCGGGCAACCGCTTGCGGCGTGGCCTGCGAACCTTTTTTTTGTGAACAGAGGCCAGTCGTAGCCGAGCGTCTTGACGTAGAAGAACTTGAGCCCGGCGAAGGCCAGGGCGAACGTTCCGCAGGCGATGCCCAACTCATCGCGGATGTAAATGAGGTAATCCTGCACTTGCCGTTCGCTGAGCCGATCCGGCGAGACCATGTAATAGGCGGTCAGTTGGCGAACAGCTCGCAGGTACCCGACTTGGGAACCTTCTACCAACCCGGCCAGCACCATGTCCTGGATCATGCGGTTTCTGAGTTCTGACATTGTGATTACCCTCTCGTAGGTGGGAGCCAACAAACGCCAGCCACAACGGCTGGCGTTCCCAGGGTAGCACGCCTGAGCCATCCCATGATCGACTTCCCCCCAAGCAGCGCGATCCAACCTGGACGCTCCCCCCATCCCGCGGCGAAGCCGCTTCGTCCAAAGGTCGGGAGGCGCCGCGTAACTATGCTGGCTCTGGCACTCGGGGAGATCGCTCAATCGGCAGACCAGACGTGCGCGCGAGTTCGCTCCACTCTGATTCGCAATGGTGGGATCGCGTCGTGACGCGCAGTGCAACAACACGGGCTGGAGCTCTCACTGAGCGCCCCCCTCT
>DATJKY010000509.1:0-2923 GCA_035490955.1 Terriglobia bacterium
GTGCGCCGTGCTGCCGACCGTTTCTTTTTGAGCGCGGCGGGAGACAACCGTGAGCCGGCAGGGGCCCACATCCTCCACTATCGGGTTTTGATGGAACCCGTTGCCAGCAGCGTATTTTTTTTGGCGCCCACGCCGCTGACCCTGAAGGGGGACTATCGCGTAATCTCGACGGATGAAGCCGGAGGGGTATTTGACCCTGACCCGGAACATCCGGTGAACATCTACGAGGCGAGCTCCAATGTCGCTCAGCCCAGTCCTGCCCAACTGCGCGCGGCTTCCTCGGATTACCCTCCCCAGATCCTGTTGAATGACCTCGAGACTCCGGGCTCGCTCGATCCGCGCATCGTACGCCTGGCAACCGAGATCACCTCTCGAGAGAACAACAATTACGACAAGGCGGCCGCCCTCGAACGATACCTCGGCACCCACTTCACCTACAGCCTCAAGTTGCAGCACACCCTCGCGCGCGACCCGCTAGCCAGCTTTCTGTTTGAGCGCAAGCAAGGGCACTGTGAATATTTCGCCTCGGCGATGGCCATCATGCTGCGCAGCGTGGGGATTCCCGCGCGGGTGGTGAACGGATTCCGCACCGGCGAGTTCAATGACATCACTTCTCAGTACCTGGTTCGCGCCCGCGATGCGCACTCCTGGGTAGAAGCCTTCTTTCCCGGCTATGGATGGATCAGTTTTGATCCTACACCGGCCGCTTCTGCCCCCTCCCGCACTGCCTGGGGCCGCGTGATGTTGTACTTGGACGCTGCCGCCTCTTTCTGGCGCGAGTGGGTCATCAACTACGACGCCGGTCATCAGCATATTCTTAGCCGACAGGCTGCCCACGGCACACTCGAGTGGTTTCGTCGCACGCAAAGCTGGATTCGGCACGAATACCAACGCCTGCTCGATGGGGCTCGGCGTTCGGCAGAATCGCTCTCCGAAGCCCCCATGGCTTGGAGCCTCAAAGCGGCAGGCGCTTTATTGTTGTTAATCTTAGGCGGCAATGCTCGTCGTTTGTGGCAGGCAATCTCCCGGCGGCGGGTGGCAGCCCGTCCTCGGGAATATCCCCGCGCGGCGGCGACCCTCTGGTACGAACGCACCATCCAGGCACTCGCCAAGCGAGGGTTTCCGAAGTCGCCGGCCCAAACCCCGGAGGAATTTCTTCAATCTATTCCTGACCATGCTCTGCGGGAGCAGATCGCCCGCCTGACCGAACACTACGAACGGGCACGCTTTGGCGATTCACCCGAAGATGCCACCTCCCTACCCGATATCTTTGCCGAGATCTTAACTGCCGCTCGCCGCTAGGCCTATCGCTAACCCCCAAATATTTTGCTGAGGGATGATGCAATCAGCGGCGCCTCTGCGCTTTTAGAGATAGAAGGACAGAGAGTTTCGAATCGTATCGCCAGGACACGCATGAAAAGTGGACTAAACCTGCGCAGACGAAACTAAGGAGATGAGATGAATGTCTCTAGCTCTTGCGCGGGGTTAAGCTCCGGGAGGGAACTTCCGGAGTAGACAGGTCACAGGCTGCATGTTGTTTTGGGGCATTGGACCCCGTTAAGGAGATTGGTCAGGACCTGTGGCTGAACGTCATCGTGAGGCGCGTAGCGACCTCGAATAGGAGAATGGTGACCGCCGCAAAGTGGGTCTACTCCACCTGGCAGTTCAATTCAACACCAGGAGGAGAAACACATGGAGAAACGTTATGTGGGAGTGGATTTGCACCGCAACCAATTCACGGTATGCGTGCGCTTAGAAAAGGGCAGGACGTACCTACGGACTTGGCGGCTGGAAGCGCTGCCGCAATTTGTGAAGCAGCTACGGGCAGGCGACGAGTTGGCGGTGGAGGTAACGGGCAACACGCGATTGTTCCACGATGCGGTGGCACCCCACGTGGGGCGGGTGGTGGTGGTCGACACCAATCAGTTTCGGGTGATCACGCAATCGGTGAGGAAAACCGATGCCCACGACGCGGAACGACTGGCGCTCTATCTCGCCAAGGGTCTGCTGCCGGAGGTGCGCATGAAGGATAAGCAACATAGCCAGATCGCCAGTTTGACGCAAACCCGAGACACCTTGGTGAAGCAGCGGAGCGGATTGAAGAACAAGGTAAACAACCTGCTGTCGGCGCACGGGATCAACCTGGCCAAAGAAGCGCTCTCGAGTGAGAAAAAGCTCGAGGAAGTGCTGGGGCTGTCGTTCGATCGTTTAGTGCAACTCGAGCTCCGAGTCATCATCGGCCAGATTCGCAGTCTGAATCAAAGCATTCGGGAACTAGAGAATACGATCGGCGAGGAAGGCTCGCAACTGGAGGGTCACCGGCAGCTGACCAGTATCAAGGGAATCGGCAAGATCACGGGGGCCATCCTGCTGAGCGTCATCGAGGACGTAAATGACTTTCCGGACGAGCATCGGCTGGCCAGCTATTTTGGCATTGTTCCCCGGGTTTCGAACTCCAACGCCACCGAGCATAGCGGTCACATTCACAAACGAGGCAGTAAACTCGGCCGTACGGCCTTGGTGCAGTCAGCGTTGGTCGCCGCCAAGTACAGCCCCTACTTGAAGAATTTCTACCAGCGGGTGAAAAACCGACGCGGGGCCGGGCGGGCGATTATCGCGCTAGCGCGTAAGTTTCTTGGCATTATCTACCGAACCCTGAAGCACCAGTGGGTGTTCGAAGATTTTCCCAACTTTGTCCTGGCGGAGGGCGCATGATCCCGCTCTGGGCCCACCTTCCAGGTATCCCGGCATCTGGTTCTGGCTGTCCCGCCCGTCATCGCATGGCGCATGGCAAAACGGGGCTCGGCGTCAAGGGTTCGCTATGCCGCGGCCCACACCGCCGCGCCCTTGACTCCTGCGCGCCGTTTTGCAGCCCTCGGAGCTCGCGACGGGCGGCTCCGCCAGGAACCAGATGCAACCCGAT
>DATJKY010000510.1:0-13557 GCA_035490955.1 Terriglobia bacterium
TACGCAGCCTCTTGTTGATAATGGCCGGCGGCGTGTCGTATGATCTCTGCTCACAACGTCGCCGACAAAAGCAGAGGGCAGGCATGCAGTCCTACGAACTTATTGCTATCGGTTCAGGACCCGCGGGGCAGCGGGCCGCCATCCAGGCTGCGAAATCGGGCAAGCGGGTGGGTCTGGTCGAGAGTCGCGAAGTGGTGGGAGGGGCCTGCATTAACACCGGTACGATTCCCAGCAAAACGTTTCGCGAAGCTGTCCTGCATCTCTCCGGTTACAAGTACCAGGGCATCTACGGCATCAACTACCGGGTAAAAGAAAAGATCACCATGGCCGACCTGGCCTTCCGTGTGCAGCACGTGATCAAAACCGAAATCGATGTGACCAACGCACAACTTTCGCGGAACAACATCGATGTGTTGTCGGGAATCGCCAGTTTCTTGGATCCGCGTCACATACGGGTGGAGAACTCGCGCGGACAGTCTGACTACGAAGCCGACACCATCATCATCGCCACAGGCACGAAGCCCGCCACATCCTCCAAAGTACCCTTTAATAACCGCACGATTATCAATAGCGACCAGGTGCTGAGCATGGCGGAGGTGCCCAAGACGCTGATCGTAGTTGGGGGCGGAGTGATCGGAGTGGAATATACAAGCATGTTTGCTGCCCTGGGCGTCCGGGTGATCCTGGTGGAAAAGCGGCCACGCCTCTTGGAATTCGCCGATTCAGAAATGGTCGAAGCGCTTTCTTACCATCTCCGCGATTCGCGCGTGACCATGCGGCTTAACGAAGAAGTGGGCAGCGTGGAGGAGACTCCGGAGGGGACGGTGGTGGCGAACCTGGAAAGTAAGAAGAAGATTTCGGGCGACGCTTTGCTGTACGCGGTGGGACGCCAGGGCAATGTTGATGAGCTCAACCTTGGCGCCGCCGGTATCGAGGCCGACGCACGAGGTCGAATTCCTGTGGATGCCAATTACCGCACCACGCAGCCTAACATTTACGCGGCGGGAGACGTGATCGGATTTCCCGCCCTGGCCTCGGTTTCGATGGAGCAAGGGCGAATTGCCGCCTCTAACGCGTTGGGCCTGCCTGTGCATTCCAATCCGGCCAACTACCCTTACGGGATATACACCATCCCGGAGATATCTTTCGTTGGCAAGACCGAAGAACAGCTTACGGAGGAGGACGTCCCCTACGAGGTCGGCGTGGCTTACTACCGCGAGATTGCTCGCGGGCAAATCCGGGGTGACACGACGGGGAGGCTGAAGCTGATTTTCCACCGGGAGACGAAGGAACTGCTGGGCGTTCACGTCATTGGAGAAGGCGCGTCAGAACTCCTGCATATCGGTCAGGCGGTTTTCATTCTCAAGGGGACGGTACAGTACTTCGTCGATACGGTATTCAACTATCCCACGCTGGCGGAGTGTTACAAGGCGGCCGCGTTTAACGGCCTCAACAAGCTGGCGCGGCTGTAACAAGAAGTCGGCTGTCCACAGTCGACAGCTAACAGTCCATGGCTGGTAGGGCCAGTTTTTGACGGGTTTGCCCATTGACTGTTGACTTTCAACTGTCGACTGCATTTGGAGCAACCATGGGAACAGCAATCGGAGTACTCGCAACACACCATGTGGCCGCCGGCCTTGTTGAGGACAACGAGGTGAGAGGCGCGGTACGAACCTTTCCGGAAGGGGGCGGCAAATCGGAGGCCTTGCAAGGCATGCCGGCGGAGAGCATCGCCCAATGCATTCGGGAGCAGATCGAGCTTATCGGCAAGGGCCGCGAGGTGGCGGCCATCGGCGTGGGTTTTCCCGGCATTATTCGGGGCGGAATTATCCAGGACTCTCCCAATCTACAGCAAGTGAAGGGGCTGAACCTCCAACTGTCCCTGGCGTCGGCGCTGCAACACAACGACACTCAGGTGCCGGTCCGAATTTTCAACGACGCCGACGTCATGGCCGCAGGAATTGCCGCCACACGCGGGCATCTCGACCGGATTATTCGAGTCTGGACCCTGGGCGAAGGGATCGGTTTCGGACGCTATCCGTGGACTGAAGGTGTCTGGGAAGGAGGGCATTCCGTCGTGACCCTGGATCCCAAGGAGCATTTCTGCGGGTGCGGGGGGAGAGGGCACTTGGAAGGGATCATGGGACATCGCTCCATGCGGCTTCGCTTCCTCGATATGGAGCCGGAAGAGGTCTTTGCCGCCGCCCGCGAAGGCGATGCACGCTGCACCGACTTCGTGAAGCTTTGGCATCGCGCCTTAGCGGCTGCCACGGCTACGAACATTCACATGGAAGGTCCAGGCAGGTTCTACATCTCCGGACCCAACGCCAAGTTCCTCGATGTCAGCACACTCGATCGCTATGTCCACCAAATGGTCAAGATGAGCCCTCTGCAGGGCAGCATGTTTGAAGTGATTTCAACCACGGATGAGGTCGGAATCATCGGCGCGGCCGTAAATGCTGAGCGCGCCACAATGGACTCGTGCCGATAAGATGAGAACGCCACGATCTGAATCTCCGAGCGCACTTGCTTTTCTTCAACTCCAGGGCCACAATGGCCCAATGAGGTTCAGCAGTGAACGCGAACCGCGGGGTAGAAAAATGGCAAAGTCATATGCCCAGCTCATGCTGCTTCTGGTCTCTTTCGCAACCTGCGCGCGGCCTGCGTCTGGCCCGACAGACGTCGCGCTGCGCGCCCGGCAGTCCGCCGCCTCGTCCGGTTCGCCGCTGACGCTGACGATTCCCGCCGCAACACGGGCCACGGTCGAGCTCCTATCGGGCATCCACACTCGCTTCATACGGGTCGATGATCCTATCAAGGCTCAACTGCTGCAGCCGGTTGTGATCGATGGAAAAGTGGCACTGCCCCCAGGAACCCTCCTGGACGGAAAAGTGACCAGGGTTCGACCCGCCGGTCGTGTGAACCGCGCCGCCGAACTGGCCCTGCGATTTAACCAGGTCACGTTGCCCGACGGAGACGTTGAACCCATCGCCGCGGTGCTCGCCGTGGCGCCGCCTCACACCCGACTCGACCGCGAGGGATACTTGAAGGGGGCTCGCTCCGTTTCCTGGGAGGGCGTCGCCGGAGGCGTCGTCGCCATCGGTTCGTTCGCCTTGGCCAAGGCCACGTTCGCAAGTTCAGCCGCCTTGTGGCCGATTCTTCCCGCTGCCGGGGCTGGGTTGCTAGGCTACGAATTGCTCTGGCGCCGAGGGAGCGATGTACATTTGCCGCCCCAGACTGCATGCCAAATCCGCCTCGACTACCCGCTCACCATACGCGTACCTTGGTAGCCTCGTTATGTAGCTTAACATTGCATTGGGGCTTGCCAGTGGGCAGGGGACAAGCCGAAGGCGGGGGCGACAATGGGCGTTCATGGACCGGCTGATCCTTCACAACGATCGCATTATCCCACTCGAGGAAGTGCGCCTCTCTCCCGTGCAGGCGGGGCTGCTGACGGGCTTGGGCGTATTCACCACCCTGCGTCTGTACCACGGGCGGCCGTTCCGCTTCGACCTTCACTGGCAGCGCATGGCGCGCGACGCTCACCGGCTGGAGGTTCCGCTGTGCTTTGAGGCGCCGGCGGTGCGCCAGGCGATTGTCCGGCTGGCGGCGGCGAACAACCGCATGGAAGGCGCCGTGCGCCTTTCGTTTATCAAGAACTCGGGTGGACTCTGGACTCCCCCCTCGGACCACCCACCCACCGACCTGCTAGCCTTCAGTTACCAGTTGAGAGGGTGGCCCGCTGTGCACCGCTTGCGCTTGCAGCCCAGGGCCATTTTCGCTGCCGGTATCTACACTGGGACCAAGATGCTTTCCTGGGCTCCCAACACGGCCTTTCTGGACAAAGCGCGAGCCGATGGCTTCGATGATGCGCTGCTTCTCAACGAAAAGGACCAACTCGTCGAGTGCACCTCAGCCAACGTTTTCCTCGTGCGGGACGGCCAAGTGCTGACGCCGCCTCTCTCCTCGGGATGCCTCGCGGGGGTAACCCGCGCCATGCTGTTCGAGATTGGTCCCACGGCTGGCGTAAAGATCGTCGAGCAGGATTTGACCCCTGAGGATCTCGCTTCAGCGCACGAGTGCTTCATCAGCTCGAGCACGCGCGAGGTGGCTTCCGTCGGTCACATCAGTCCGGAGTGGGACTATCCCGCGCCGGGGACCGTTACACAGGCCCTGGAAGAAACGTTCACAAGATATGTCCGAGACCATAACCTGAGACTCCTCTCAGACTGAGGCCACTACGGGTTTGCGAGCGAAACCCGACTTGCAGATTGAATTCAAAGGTGGAACCCTCAAGGTTCCAATTGAAAAGCGGCAGTAGGATCAGGGGGAGCGAGACCCGGGCCACTGACTTGAGCCACAATCGCGGTGACGTTATCGGCTCCGCCTCCACGATTGGCGGCATCGATGAGCGCCCTACACCGGCCTTCCGGTGTGTCGCCATTCTTCAGGATCTCGAGTACCTCGGCAGGCTTGACCATGCTGTACAAGCCGTCGCTGCACAGCAGAACCGCGTCCTGGGACCGCATTCGGGCGCCGGTAAGCTTCACATCCAGGGTTTCCCTTGTACCCAGGGCCTGGGTCAGGATGCTGCGGCGACTGTCCTTCTCCGGCTCCGCCGGCAGAGGCGCTCCCCGATCCGCCAGGTAGTTGAGGAAGGTCTGATCGCGCGTGAGCTGCAACATTTGACCGCCGCGAATAAGGTAGGCTCGGGAGTCGCCGACCTGCGCTACCACCAACCGCTCGCCCACCAAGGCGGCGGCCGTCGCCGTGGTTCCCATACCGCGGCAGAGGCGTTCACACTGCGCCTTATCGAACACGGCGCGGTTGGCAAATTCCACCGCCTCCCGAAGCAGCCGGGGCAGGTTGGGCGGATCGGAATTAGCGGAAGCCAGGTTCTCAATCAGCCGGCTGGGAATGACGGCGACACAGAGGTTGCTGGCCACCTCGCCGCACATCTCCCCGCCCATACCGTCGGCCACGAGCAACAGCAGACCGCGGGAGCCCAGCGGATGTTCGGAGGAGAAAGGGTTCATCTCGCCGGTGTTTAGATCGCAGACAGCAAAACTGTCTTCGTTGTTCTTGCGGACACGCCCGATGTCCGATAGCCCGAAGACGCTGACGTTGACCGCGCCGCTTTCCCGACTGCGCGTTTCCCTCGCCACACCCGCACCCATTTCAGCCTGTCGGAAGCGCTTTGTCCTTCGACTAGGATAACAAAACCGACCCCCGGTTCCCTGGCCCTGAAGGCTCTCGGAAACCGCCTTGGATTTCTTTAGCACACTACGCTCTTGATGGCAAGCGGCCTCTCGGGTTCGGGTCATGTCGGCTCATGGGCGCTTAGGCGGAGAAAGCGAGGGGCAAAGTCCTTGTCGGCTCTGCCGCCTGCTGTGGGGGAAAGGCCTTCGCCTTTCCAGGAAGGGCCTCGCCTTTCCGAGGGCGGCAGGAGCCCCTTTTCTCCTTTTTGGGCTTTCTTGGATATCGGTCGCCCTCAGAGTCTCATCGCCTCTCACACGCTTCGACTGCCGAGGGCTCTTGAGTGGCAGCGGTCTTCTTCCCTGCTTCTAATAGGTCGCGCGCCTGCTTCACGAATCCAGTAAAACGGAGCGCCAATTCCCGAATTCGTTTGGATTGCCGCCGTTTAATCGCCTCGGGCGGTATCAGCTCCGCACCCACACCGATGGCAACGGCACCCGATAAGATGAAATTGGCGGCGGTCTGTTGATTCACACCTCCCGCTGCGATCAAGGGAACCTGCGGCAACGCCGTCGTCAGCGCCTTGATGTACCTCTCCCCGCCGACCTGTGCGCAAGGAAAGACTTTGATGAAGTCAGAGCCGGCCTTCCAGGCCTTGATCACCTCCGTGGGTGTTAACGCGCCTGGCAGGACTGCGAGGCTTTCCTTGGCCGCGAATTCCACCAGCTCAAGCTCGAATCCAGGGGAGGTTAAGAAGCGTGCGCCGGCATCTACGCACTGGCGTGCTGTCTCGGTATCCAGGACTGTGCCGGCACCAATCAATACCTTGTGGTGATAGTGAGCGAGGTGGGCAATGAACCCTACCGCTCCCGGCATGGCCATGTTGATCTCCACGATGGGTATTCCTCCATGACAGATCGCGTCCGTGGCGAAATGAGCATCTTCGACAGAAGCCACCTTAATAGCGGGGATGATACCGATATCCTTGATGAGGCCGCAAACTTCGTCCTTGTTCATTGGCGTTTATACCATTTCCTCGGCTTCGGGCATCGGCAGTTGGTCGGTCCGACTGGCAAACCATGCGTAGAGCGTCGGCAAGAGAATGACGCTTATGAGAAGATTCGAGATAAGACCGCCGACAATGACGATCGCAAAAGGACGCTGCGAATCGGACCCGATGCCATGGGACAGCGCGGCGGGCAACAGCCCCAATGTTGCTACCAGCATCGTCATTATAATGGGTCGAAGCCTCAGAACAGCACCTTCCGCCGCAGCTTCCTCGATGGAGTACCCGCGAGCGCGAAGCTGATTGATGTATTCAATCATGATGACGCCGATTTGTACCGACACGCCGAAAAGCGCGAGGAAGCCGACCCCGGATGACACGCTGAAATTCGTGTGGGTGACCAGTAGGGCGAGCAGTCCGCCGAGGGGCGCCATAGCGACGTTGGTAAGGATCAGAAGCGCCCACTTCGTCGATTTGAACATCGCGTAGAGGATGATGTAAATCAGGAGGATCGTCAGCGGTAACACCAGCAACAACCGTCGCTGCGAGCGCTTCTGGCTCTCATACTCACCCGCCCAATCAATCGTGTAGCCCGTCGGCAGCTTAACCGAGGCGCTGACCTTTCGGATTGCTTCTTCTACGGTACCCCCCAAATCCCTGCCACGGACGCTGAACTTGACGGCCACGTAGCGGGAGTTTGCCTCGCGGTAGATCTCTGAAGCACCGTCCACGACCTGCACTTTCGTCAATTGTGCCAGCGAAACACGCTCGCCCGACGGGGACAATAAGCGAATCTTCTCGATCGCCTCCTGTGTGTCCCGGTACGCTGGCAAGTAACGCATGGTTAGATCATACCGCTGTTCTCCCAGGAGCACCTGGCTGAGGGCGCTACCTCCGACCGCCGTCTGAATTGCATCCTGTACATCGGACACATTGATGGCGTAACGCGAAGCCTGATCGCGGTCAACCGACAAGTTGAGGTTGGGCTGGCCGATGACGCGAAACACGCCGAGGTCCTCTACGCCACGAATGTTGCGCATGACCTCAACGATCTGGTCAGCCTTCGCTTCGAGGGTCTTAAGGTCATCGCCGGAGATTTTCACTGCCAGCGCTCCCTTGACACCGCTCACCGCCTCTTCCAGATTATCGGAAATTGGCTGCGAGAAACCCCAAATCGCGCCCGGGATTTTTTCCAGTTCGCGGTCCATCGCAGCAATCAACCGCTCTTTGTCCTGGTGAAAGACCGGTCGCCATTGTTCTTTGGGCAAGAGATCGACGAAGTACTCCGTGTCGAAGAAGCCCGTCGTGTCCGTTCCGTCGTCCGGGCGTCCCGTTTGGCTGACGACCTGCGGGACCTCGGGAAATGAGCACAGGATTTGACGGGCCCTGTTGGCGACACGCACGCTCTCCGTCGGACCCGTGCTGGGAGCCAGAGTCCCGCGTACCCAAATGGCGCCCTCATCCAAATGCGGCAGGAATTCCGAGCCGATCACCCCCCCGAAGCCCAAATAAATCGTGAACAGAAGTAGAACGAGCGCTGATCCAACTGTCACAATGCGATGCTCGATGGCCCAACGAACGCTGTCTCTGTAGTGGTTGGTCAGGAATACCACCAGCGGGTTCTGCCATTGCTTGGCGCCCCTTCGAAACAGAAGGCTCGCCAGCGCTGGCGCGACGAGCATGGAGAAGATCAAAGCGCCTAGCAAGGCGAAGGCCACCGTCCAAGCCATGGGCTTGAACAACTTCCCTTCCACCCGTTGCAGCGTAAAGATGGGAAGGTAGGCGGTAATAATGATAGCGATCGCGTAGAAGACCGGTCGCTGGACTTCGTGTGCGGCCGTGCGGATCCGATCAACCAGAGTGCGAGGAGCTTCCTCCGGACGGTTAAGATGTCGCACGATGTTCTCGACCATCACGACTGCTCCATCTACAACCATGCCGAAGTCCAGGGCACCCAGGGAAAGCAGATTGGCCGAAATGTGCCGGAGGGACAAGCAGATGGAGGCGAAAAGCAAGGCGAAGGGGATGGTCAGCGACACGATGATGGCCCCACGGATGTTGCCCAGGAGAATGAAGAGGATGATAACCACCAGGATCATGCCTTCCGCGAGGTTGTGCAGGACCGTGTGGGTGGTGTAATGGACCAGATCGTCTCGATCCAGATAAGGAACGATCTTCACGCCCGGCGGCAAGATGTGATCGTTAAGGCGTTGGACCATGGCATGGAGAGCGTCCAGCATTGTCCCCGTGTCTGTGCCCTTGCGCTGAAACACGATACCCTCGACGACGTCGTCATCATCCTCCACGATCCCGTCCGCGCGATGGATGGCTTTCCCAATCTGGCCGAGACGGATCTTTGGTCCTTCCGCCACCACCGCTATGTCCTGCATCCTGACGGCTGTGCCCTTTTGCGTCTTGATCCATGTCTTTCCTATCTCCTGGACGTCGGTGACCAAGCCGACGGAGCGCACATTGATCTGTTGGGCGCCCTCTTCGATAAAACTCCCGCCCCCATTGGCATTGTTATTCGAGACCTGCTGCTCAATTTGCGCCAAGCTCAGACCATAGGAAACCAACTGCTCAGGGTCCACTCGCACCTGGTATTCCTTCGTAATGCCTCCGAACGACGAATCGTCCACGACGTCCGGCACCGATCGAATGTATTTGCTGATGACCCAATCTTGCAAGGACTTCAGCGCCATTAGATCAAACGCGGGATTGGTGCTGTTCACCGTATACCAATAGACCGAGCCAATGGGACTGAAATCGGGGCCGATTGCTGAGTTGACGCCAGGCGGAAGGGTGACCTGTGAAAGACGTTCAAAGGTTTTCTGGCGGTCCCAGTTGTTGTCGGAACCGTCATCGAAGATCAGATTCACGACTGACAGCCCTGCCAAAGACACTGACCGCAGGTGAACAAGATAAGGAATCCCGTTCATCTGGATTTCGATCGGGATAGTGACCTGTTGCTCCACTTCTTCCGCGGCTCTTCCAGGCCACTGCGTGATCACCTGCACCCAAGTGTTCGCAACATCGGGATAGGCCTCGACGGGCAGGTTGTGGAAGGAGATCATGCCCCAGATAAAAAGCAGAAGGGCCATGCTCAGAACAACGAAACGGTTGTTCAAAGCGAAGTCGACAAGTGAACGAATCATTGCTGTCCCACCGCGGTCTGGAACTCAAGTGCATTAGCCACAACCCGCTGGCCGGGTGAAATTCCTGAGATGATTTCCTGCATGTCGCCAGGCAGCATGTCGCCGCCGACAACCGCGGTCTGTCGAAATTGATGGTTGTCCACCGGGATGTAGACCCAATCACGATCGTGCAGGTGCACCACGGCGGTGGCAGGAACGGCTGCTCGCTTCTGTTTGTGCAACCCGTAGAAGGTTGCGGTCACGAACATGCCTGGGCGCATCAGCCCGGGGTTGCGTACTTCGAGGCGCACCTTTGCTGTCCGGATGTTCGGATCGAGGATGGGACCGATGTTATTGATAGTTCCGGTGAACACTTGATCCGGATAGCCGTTGACGCGAATATCGGCCTGTTCCCCAAGGTGCACGTGGGAGAGATCGTTCTCGTAAACATCGCAGAGAATCCAGACGTAGCTCAGGTCAGAGATGGTAAACGGATTCGGTGAACTCAGACCCTGCACGCCCGCTGCACTCGTCACCTGCTGGTCGGTGATGAAACCCGAAATGGGGGCGCGGATTTCGACTACAGCCGTGGGATGATCGAGCGTCGGGCTCCCAAGCACTCGAAGCTTTTCCGCCGCCGTCGCCACGTCTACCTTCGCCTTGTTCTCCGTATTCTGGGCAACCTGCAGATCGTTCAGGGAGATCGCGCCCTTGTCGTGAAGCATTGTCGCGCGCTCCAGTTGGACACGGGCAAGTTCTTCGTCTGCCAGAGCTTTTTGGTAATCGGAAAAAGCGCCGGAAATATCCGCGCTCTGCACGGTCAGCAACAACTGGCCTTTCTGAACGGTATCGCCCAAGTGCGTGAAGATGTGCAGAACGCGGCCAGTCGCTAGAGAAATGACCGGAACGGCTCGGGAAATATCTGGATTAATTGTACCGGTCACTTGCAACTGTGGCTTGGCATCGTGCTCCACTGCTGCTATCAACTGAAATCGCTCGGGACGGTCAACCTGAAACAGGTTGCGGTCCCCTACATGTTCCAGCTTAAGTGGTGGCGGCGCCTCTGCCTGCGGATCACTTTTGGTCTCCTTACAGCCCGTCCCACACACGACCCAGGCCAGACATACGGCCAACGTCGCGAGTCCCCTGCAGTTCACTTGATGACCTCATGTTCTACAGCAAGAACGGCTTGATGAACCCCTCTAAACACGACGCACGCAAGGTCTTAGGAGATGGAGTTGCAGACTCTAAGTCAATCACGCAATTTGACGACCTTCAACTGCTTATTTTAGACTGGCGGCCTCCGATCATCCACCCAACAATCTTCAAGAAACTACTCCTGCCAAGTTACAGGATTGTTACAATTCGGCGCATTCACCGCCCGCCTGTGTTTGAGCCTTAGCGCATTCTCAGCTGCAGTCTTCGAGTTCGAGCGACAGGGAAACTTAACATACCCGTAACCTGACCTTCCGAGCCGCTCATGCTAGAGTGCCTAAAGGGAGGCGAGCTTTAGCAGCAATTGCCCACCGTCCCCCCCTCAGAGAATTAAGGAGCGCGGCGGTCTTGCGGTTCCTGCTCATCATCGGTGCCGTTTTGTTGTGGCCGTGGTCCGCACTGGCACAGTTATCTGGACCGTCCGTCGACTCCCAGCCCCCTGCTGAGCCGCAGATCGACGACCCCGAAACCAGGATGTTCGGGCATTCGGCCACCAGCCCCTTGTGGATTTCCGGGCAGATCAACGAAATCGCCCAGGGCCACCCTTCCTTTCCGGCGGAGTACAGCGGCCCGAACAGCTTGAAGTCGACCAGTGAATTTGCCGTCTCAAACGTATTCACCTTGTACACGGCTTACGAATTCAACGAATCCTTCGAAGGCATCGTCGACCTGGAGGAGGCGAGTGGCCATGGCATCAGCGACGCCTTAGGCCTAGCCGGCTTCGTAAACCTCGACGTGGTGCGAAATCCTGACCTGGGCAAAGCGCCCTACGTTGCACGGCTCATGCTTCACAAGGTGTTCAGGCTGAGCAAGGGTAACGTGGAGTCCGAGCGCGGCCCTCTGTCACTCTTCACGGAGCTGCCGGCCAGGCGCCTGGAAATCCGAGCCGGCAAGTTCAGCATGGTCGACTTCTTCGACTTGAATTCGGTCGGTAGCGACAGCCATCTGCAGTTCAACAACTGGACGGTGGACAACAACGGCGCTTACGACTATGCCGCCAACACTCGTGGCTATACTTGGGGCGCCATTGCCACGTACCTGAGTCCGCGGTGGGCAGTACGCTATGCGCTGGCGATGATGCCCAAAATCGCGAATGGCGAGAACCTGGACGCCAATCTATTTCGCGCCAGCGGACAGAATTTGGAGTTCGAGTATCGCGGCGGGCTGCTGCCGCACCGCGACGGAGTTGTTCGGCTGCTCTCCTACCTCAACACCGCCAACATGGGCAACTACCAAGACTCTATCAACCAATACAAGGCGGGCGAGGTCAGCACGCCGGACATCACGGCCACTCGCCGCCAGGGTCGTCACAAGTACGGGTTTGGACTGAACGTTGAGCAGGTCGTCGCCCAGCCGGTGCGGGTGTTTGTCCGACTGGGTTGGAACGACGGTCACAACGAGTCCTTTGCCTACACGGAAGTGGATCGCACAGCGGCGTTTGGGTTCGACGTTTGGGGAGGACTGTGGAAGCGCCAAGTCGACAGGGTGGGCGTGGCGTACGTCATCAATGGTCTTTCGACAACCCATCGAGAATACCTGGCGCTCGGTGGGCTCGGCTTCGTGCTGGGCGACGGCGCCCTGAATTACGGAACAGAACGGACTTTCGAGAGCTACTACACACTGCACGTCTGGCGCGGGCTGTACTTCTCGCCCTTGCTTCAGTACATCACGAACCCGGGCTACAACCGCGACCGCGGACCTGTCTTGGTGCCCGGACTGCGAATGCACCTCGAATTCTAATCAGCCTTCAGGCGCGAGCATCAGCTTTCCCTGAGCGCCCCCACCCTGCACTCCCTGCACTCCCGCTGATCGTTCACTGCTGACCGGCGTGGTAGAATCGTCTTCCGTGCCGAATCTCGGTCACCGAATCACACCCCAAAGGAGCTCTCATGAAGATCGAACCTCTGCAGAAAGAACAAGCCGCAGAATCCGTGCGGCCTATTTACGACACGCTGGGCGGACGCATGCTCAACATGTTCAAGGTCATGGCCCACCGACCCAATGTCTTGGGGCCGTTCCTCGAATTCTATAAGCAGGTCTGGGCGGCGGGCACGTTGTCCCCCAAGATAAAGGAGCTAGCTTATGCAAGTAGACAGCCGGCAGAGAGCACCGGATCGCCAGCATAGTCTAATCTCCGTTGCATCCACAGAGGTATGGGTGAGAACAGTTGCAGGATTCTGATGTGCTTCGCGCTGCCAGACTTGAGTGAAAATTGTTGTGGAGAAGCCCTCACTGCATCGATTGCCGCCTGTACACGCCAAGCTTCGTCGCACGCTCTCCATCGACCTCCTGCGAGGGGCAGATCCAAGAGCTTTACGGCTGATCCGGCCTCTAGTTGTACGTAGCACCATAAGTCGCTGCCATATCGCTGTCGTCGTCGCGCCACAAATCGTCCAGTGTGCGAAGCAGGCTCAACCCATCGCCGTGGCCAGTATCGTACGGGCCTCAGTGAATCGAGAATGCTGAGATTTACAAGCTCGCCTGGGTTGGACGCCATTGTCAGGGCAGTGTCGAATTGCGAAATGTATTCCTTTGCATCAATCGACTCGGGTAAGTCCAGCCACTTCTCCAACGGCAGTTCAACCAAACCATATTGTTTCAGTTGAGATCGCAGATGTTCATGATTACTGACACGAAGGCGTCGCACGTGTCGTGAGTGCTCCACTAGACCGGCGAGTGCTTCCGGCAGCGATGTTGTTTGGTCAGGAGTGATCCCAATCAAGAACGCTGCCCTGTCCCTTCGTAACACAAAAGTGGGTGGTGCGGCATAGAGAAGGGTTCGAGGATAGCCGCGCGGACTCTCGCCTTCCCGTACCTCAATGAGATCTCCATACCCGACCATCGCTGCTAGCGTGTCCTCGACGAGTTCACGAACAGGCGTGGAAGGGTCAACGAGTATTTCTAGGGAGTCCACAATTGCGTCGATGAGCACTCGGGTCTCGCACGGGCAGAGAAAACTCGCTGCGCGGCGTAAGGAACCTGCAATCGCTTCTATACTGGCAAGAT
>DATJKY010000511.1:0-5057 GCA_035490955.1 Terriglobia bacterium
GCGGGCGGGTCTTCCGACCGCAGCAGCCGATGGCGCGCTATTGCAGTGGGGCGTGTCAGGCGGAAGCGCGCCGGTGGAGGCAGTGGAAGGCACGGCGACGCTATCGCCAGTCCCCGAACGGCAAGCAGAAGCGGCAGAACCTGAGCGAAGAACAGATTTGCCGACTCCGGTTGGACCGATGAAGACCAAATTGACGGCGCAGCCTGCTAGCCTATCTAGCTAGGGTGTTCTTCATCAGCCTGCTCGATGCCAACGTGCCTTCCAAAGGCAGTCAACGCGCGGAGGGGGATCGGGCGCTGATAGCCTTAGGGGACGCGGCCGAAGCCTTTTTGGCAACTGCCGCACCAGTCAGAGGCCTTTTCGTCTGGCGTCCGGCGGACTTCACGGGATTGACCCTGTGCGTGTGTGAATCAGCCCGGCTAGCAGCAGCATAAACGGTAAGGGTTCGTCCGGCGACCAACTGCGAACTTCGCAAACCGTTCCAGCGGCGAACCTGGTAAGGCGTCACTTCGAACCGATCGGCGACCAGCTCCACTGTATCACCGCGTTGCACCCGGTAATGCAGGGCTCGGCGAGCTCCCTGCTCGCGAACCCTGGCGAGCGACGACTCACCTTGCGGAGCCAGGGGAAGGACCAGCTTAACGCCCTGAGTGAGGGGAGCGTTGATCTGAAGTTGGTTAGCCAGCGCCAAGGCTGTGGCGGAGACCCTGTACTTGCGGGCGATGGTCGAGAGCGTCTCGCCCTCCTCTACGTTGTGAGCACGCCACCAGAGCCGTTGCTCCGGAGGAATGGCGGCAATGGCCTTATCATAGCGGTCCTTGCTCCCCGAGGGCAGGTTTAGGGTGAATTCGGGCTGGTTGGATGGTGTGGTCCAGCGCTGTAGACTGGGGTTCAACCGGACTAGTTCCTCAATGGGCCGATCAATGAGTTGTCCTACCAAGTGCAGGTCTGTCGGCTTTCTCACAATCACTTGGTCCATCCCCAGGGGCGGATCAGGCGCCACGTCAAAGCCGTACGCCTTGGGGTCCTTGGCAATGAGGGCGGTAGCTAGGAAGATGGGCACATAGTTTTCGGTCTCATGAGGCAGGACGTGCAGTCTTCGCAGCTCCCAGTAATCAGCGTAGCCTGTGCGTTCGACGGCGCGCTGCACGGTCATCGGTCCACTGTCGTACGCCGCCATGGCCAGAAACCAGTCACCAAACGTCTGATGGAGGTCCTTGAGGTGCCGAGCTGCCGCGCGCGTGGCCTTCACCGGGTCCTCACGCTCGTCCACCCAGGGGTCCTTTCTCAGCCCGTAAAGCGAACCCGTACCGACCATAAACTGCCAGATGCCCTTGGCACCCTTGTTCGAGAGGGCAAAGGGATTAAAGGCGCTCTCTCCGGCAGCCAAGTAGATCAGGTCCTGAGGAAGTCCCTCCTGGCGCAGGGTTTCGGTGATCATCGGTCCGTAGGTGCCCAGGCCCTTGAGCACCCTCTCAACGTATCCGCGCGCGTGGTTCTGCAGATAGCTGATGACACCGTCGACGAGGTCGTTCGATACCAAGGGCAGGTCTGAGTGCACGGACTGGATCTCCTGCTGGACCTGCTGTTTGATTCTAGGATCGGTGGGGAAGGTTAGGTCAGCGAGGGATTCGACGGGCGGAGGTTCGTACCTGTGCTGGCTGAGGACGTCGCCGTGCTCGATGGCAGTTAGCTCAACTCCGTAAATGTTCTCCACCAGTCTATCGAACTCGGCGCTCAGGCGGTCATCACCCCGGATGTCCCAGCCCGACTGCAGGATTAGAGTCAGCGCCCGGTCAAACTCGTCTTTGGCCTGCTCCACTTTGCCGGCTCGATAGTTAGCCATGGCTGTCTCATAGGTGGCTTCCACCCGCTCGATAAACACGTCAACGTCATCAGCAAGGCAGGGGTTCATTGACCGGAGAGCAGGATTGGGTGGAGGAAGGGGGAGCGGCTCAGGCGCATAAGTTACCGGAGAGACTTGTGCTGCCTTTTTCTTGTTGCTGTCTTTCCCTTTAGCGGTTTCGGACGCGGTACTGATGATCAACGCAAGCGCCAATCCCCCGAGCCCGAAAAGCTCGATTCGCCTCAAGAAACCTCCCCAACGCCAGCCGGGTCTTACCCGGTTTGAGCCAAACACTAATTAGTGGGAATTCTAATGGTTGCACGGGGCGCAGGTCAACCCGAAAGTGGCAGACCCCGTGGCAGGCGGCTGGGATTTGCCACGGATTGCCAACTTGCAGCAGCCGGACAGGCAGTGTTAGCGTGCCAATAGCACACCCGTGCGAAGCGTTGTGAGCAGCCGGGGCGGAGGTCGTATTATGCGTTGGTCCTGGAAGATAGGAAGGCTGGCAGGAATCAATGTATATGTACACGCCACTTTCCTGTTCCTCATTCTCTTCATACTGGTCGCCTACTGGGTTCAAGGACACAGCATAGCGACCGCAGCGTCCGGCGTTGCGTTTATACTTCTCATCTTCGCTTGCGTGGTGCTTCACGAGCTGGGCCATGCTCTAACAGCGCGCCGGTACGGGATCCGCACTCGTGACATCATCCTTCTCCCCATTGGCGGCTTGGCTCGGCTGGAACGCATGCCGGAGCAACCGAAGCAGGAGCTTTGGGTGGCCCTGGCTGGGCCGGCAGTCAACGTCGTCATCGCCGCCGGGCTGTTCACCTTGCTTGCTCTGCTCGGAATTCGAACGGAATTGAGAAGTGTCCATTGGGCAAGCGGCAATCTTCTGGTCCGGTTAATGATGGCCAATCTGTGGCTGGCGGGCTTCAATTTGCTCCCCGCCTTCCCCATGGATGGGGGGCGGGTGCTCCGCGCCGTACTGGCAACGCGCACCGATTACACCCGGGCTACCCAAATCGCGGCCCAGGTGGGCCAGGCAATGGCGCTCATATTTGGCCTCGCGGGTCTGTTCACAGATCCGATGTTGCTTTTTATAGCCCTGTTTGTTTGGATGGGGGCGGAGGCGGAAGCCGCCATGGCGCAAATCCATACCTCCATTGGGCGCATTCCCGTCCGGCAGGTCATGCTGACCGAGTTTCAAACTCTGCGCCCCGATGACACTCTGGAGCGCGCCGTTGAACTGATTCTGGCCGGCCTTCAACAGGACTTTCCGGTGGTTTTCGCCGACCGCGTGCTGGGTGTTCTCACCCGGGAAGGCTTGATGCGGACACTGGCTCAACAAGGGTCAGCGGTGGCCGTCCGGGAGGCCATGGAGCGCGATTTTCAGATGGTCGATTCGCACGACATGCTGGAACAGGCCCTAGGTCTGCTTCATCGTTGCCGCTGCCGCGCGTTGCCTGTGCAACATGAGGGTCGCCTGGTGGGCATGCTAAATACCGAGAACGTCGGCGAATTCATGATGATCCAGTCTGCCCTACAACAGGCGAGACTGCACGGCGCGCGCGAAACACGCCGGTTGCACCCTAGCTGACAGGAACGCTTATGACATCCGATAACAACAGGGTCTTGGCTGTGGGTGCGCATCCTGACGACGTGGAAGGCTCTTGTGCGGGTACCCTTTTTCTTTTACGTGAATTAGGCTACCAGATTCACATCGCAACGATGACCTTGGGGGACTGTGGCTCCACTGAGCATTCCGCCCAGGAAATCCGGCGTATTCGCAGGAAGGAGGCGGAAGCCGCCTGCGAACTGCTGGGCGCGAGCTTCCGGTACCTGGGTTTCAACGACTTGTCCATTTACAACAATGATATCTCCAATCGTCGCACAACCGCTTTTCTCCGTGAAATTGATCCCCTAGTGGTGATGACGCATCCGCCCAACGACTATATGTCGGACCACGAGGTTACAAGTCTACTCCTCCGGAATGCTTGCTTTTATGCTCCCGCGCCAAACTACGATACCCTAAGCTTCACGCCTGTACCCCGCTCCTCTGCTATACCTTATCTTTACTATTTCGAGCCATTGGACGGAATCGATATATTCGGGCAAAAAGTCCGACCCCAATTCTATGTTGACATCAGCCAGTCCATTGAAGCGAGGCTCGAGATGCTTGGCCGGCACCAGAGCCAGCGCGAATGGCTGCGGTCGCATCATGGGATGGATGATTATGTGGAGGAGGCCCGTCGCCGGTGCCGCGATGCAGGAGAGCGGGCCTCGAGGGCTTCCGGCAGAACCCTTGCGTATGCCGAAGGATTCCGCCAACATCTGGGTCACGCCTACCCGCGGGAGAACTTTTTGGCGCAAGTTCTCAAAGACCGCGTCTTTCCGGAAACCGCCTCCTGCTAGGGCTCGCCGCATTATGACGGGGAAAACCTGACTCTGTTGGCGTTTTCTGTTCTCATTTCCGTTTCTGCTTCGCCGAGTCCAGCAGTCAGAAGTTGTGAAAAAATCGCGGCCGCCGCTCGTAGAGGCCGCGTTTAGGCGGGCAACTAGTTGAAACCAAAGTGCCGGGCTAAAGCCCGCCGCTACGAAAAGCAGTCCGGAGCGATTTTTTCACAGTTCTTTCAGCGATGGGGCGTTTCGGATATTGGGCTGCCAATGTCGGCGCGTCGCCGCTGGGCACTCTTTGTAACTGGCCAGTCTCAGAAGTCTTTTTTATAACTAAGACATTGTAAATAGATAACTTGTTTTGTATCCTTAATGGATCGCCGGGCTCAATGTCATACATATTTCGCAAAAAAGCGGCCTAATTTCGCTCTAAGTTGCTGACACCGTTACACATATCAACTTTGGGTTTGTTTCTCCCCTTTGTGAGCTATCTTGTTGAAAAAAAAGAATGTTAACTCCAATGGGTTTGTTTCCTACAGCTCCCCTTTTCTTGGGCCGCGGCCGTCGGCCTTCGATCCCGCAATTAGAATTCTGGCAACTGGGTTACGACTTGTGATTCCCGAATTCTGAATCCCGATCACCCTCACCATACCGTTGTTCTACCCAACGAGATGTCGGAAGCAAGCCTCTAGTATAAACATAGGTACGGGGATTGTCAATAGGGTAAGTTATGTAGGGGTACTAGGCCCCGGCTCGCGGTGAGGCGCCCTGGGAAGGTGCTTGTGCGCGAACAGGAGCAGCCACACAGGCTCCCAGG
>DATJKY010000512.1:0-2580 GCA_035490955.1 Terriglobia bacterium
TCGAACCGTCGCTGACCCGCCGCAACAGTGCGATGCAAGCTTCGCGTTCGGGATGCGGTCCGCCAGCCGCGTAGAGGAAGAATGTTTGGTGTCAAGGAAGACCGGCATGACCTGCCTCGATCTCCTTCCGGACCTTATTCCAGTCCATCGACGGTAGGTTCATTTTCAGTATGTCTTCTACGACGGCCTTTCGATCCGGCGGGGCCGTGAGGTAGACGGTCCGCACGGCCGTGCGGATCAGTTCGGCCACCGAGGTCTTCTTGCGCCGGGCAAGCGCGCGAAGACGCCGGAACTCGTCCGGATCCATGAGAAGCTGAGTACGCCGGGTAGCAGCCATAGAATTCGCCTTAGGCACACATGCTCATTAGCATGAGCATATCGTTCCCGAGAGCTCTCGTCAACCTTCCCCCTTTTTGAAGTATTCGTAGTCCGTGGTCGATTGCTTGGTCAAACTCCTCAGCCAATTTCTGGCCTGCCATCGCCCGTTTCCTCGCCTCTAGAAACTAATTTGGACAAGAATTCTTCGCGGGCCTAAGCTAGCAGCTTAAAGCCCTCCCACAAACCGCCCCGGAGCGAGCACACCCTTCGGATCCCACACTGCCTTTACCTTTTTCATGATCTCAAAATCATCGCCCGCCCGATCCCAAACGTCGAGGCGCGACTTGAGCTCCGTTGGGCAGCGTTCCACCACCAAAATCCCTCCCAGGCCTTGCACAATCTCACGAAGCCTACTTGTAAACGCAAGTGCGCTTGCGGCTTCAGCCGCCTCGGAGAGGCAGAGAGAAATGACTCCCGCAGCGATCTGGCCAAAGCAAGCGACGCGGACCCTGTGACGCTCGCCTTCCGCGAGGGCCCGCTCCACGAACGTTTCCCCCGTCGCAACAGGCAACCGCCCCTGGACAATCACCGCGTTGGGCACCACGCCTGGTAACCAACTACCTAAATCCGTAGCACGCGTCCACTTCGCCTCGGCTTGAGAGACATCCATCAGCTCGGCGGAAGCGCCGGCGGCCTGGGCCAGTCGGGCCAAATCTCGCCTATGACGCTCCACAAGCGCCGCCGATCCGCCGGCCTCAACCCAAATCCTGAACCCTTCGCGCCGCTCCTCCGCTGGCAGGTTACCGCTCACCAGGGCCTCAGCCCCAGCTTCCAACATGAGCACCCGCATGGGAGTGAGGGCAGACGCGAGCAGGCGACGGCGAAATTCCCGAGCCACCTCCAACGTCGTGGCGGACACAACAACGGTCGAGCGTTCCGCCGGCACAGGAAACAACTTGAAGCTTGCTTCTACAATCACGCCCAGGGTGCCGTGCGAACCTATCAGGAGCTTGCCCAAATCATACCCGGCAACATTCTTCACCACTCGGCCACCTGTCTTGACCAACTTACCGTCGGTGGTGGCGATCTTCATGCCCACAACCATATCCCGTGCTGTGCCGTAACGCAGGCGCAGGGGTCCGGAGGCATTGGCGGCCAGAATGCCGCCGATGCTCGCCCGGGGGCCACCCGCCGGGTCAAGCGGCAACCAGAGCCGGTGACGAGCCAAGAAATGCTGAAAATCCCCGAGCTTCATACCAGGCTCCACGCTGACCGTTAGATCCCCAGGCTCGTAGTGCCATACCTGATTCAGGTCCTTTAGAGACAGCGCCAGATCATACCGTCGCGGCAGGTTGCCGGCGCCAAATTTGGTGCCGTTGCGAAACGGTATGACTGCCAGGTCATGCTCGGAAGCGTACTTCAAGGTCTCAGCCACCTGTTCCGCAGAGGCCGGGTAAATGACAGACGTCGGTAGCATACCGTCCACGGCAGCGCCTGCGCATGCCGCCGCGTCCGACACAACCCCTGACTCACCGACGATAGAGGCGAGTTCCGTGCGAATTGAATCGGCAGCCAGATTCAAGGTAGTCCGTTAGGTCCGGAAACGTGAATCTTGTTCTCTTTGTAGCGCCGGCTCCCAGCCGGCACGCCTTCAGAATGCCGACGCGACAGGATGCTTGGTTAGTTAAGCCCGATTGTTTTCAACAACATCGTGGCCTTCAAAAAATTGCCCTTTGTTTTCAATAACATCGTGGCTCTTATGTGCAGCTTACTGTTTCTAAATGACTTAGTCAACGCTCCCCGGCACCGGTTCGGTTGGACTTGGCAGCCTCGCCTCCTGGGCAGAGCGACGTCTTGCCACCCATCCCTACCGCCGACACAGCCCTACCCTGGAGGCAGAGCAGCCAGCGCACAGCCCCGCTCCAATCGGTACGCTAGCAATTCCTCCAGCCGCATGATGGTCGCTGCGTACTGCTGTAACGGAGTAACTAGCTTAGCTTCGTAAGCTAGGAAATTTCGCTGTTTCTGCGCACAGCGCGTGATAAACCCTGGCCGCCTTCACCAACATCTCTCGCACCCCTCTGCTGAGGCTGCACACCTGCTGATCGCTGACCTGCTAGTCTAGACTAGACTAGTGCTTAGTGACACGAGTTCGCGCAATTACGCTCCTGTATCAGGGCACGTCTTTAGGCGTGCCGAACGCGGTACCCATTATCATCCCCAAGGCCTTTAGGCCCTGAGGGATAGCCCGGCAGCGGCTAA
>DATJKY010000513.1:0-9727 GCA_035490955.1 Terriglobia bacterium
ACCGCTTCTTCAGGCGCAAGCTTGGCACGGTCGGCCAGGATGGCTTTCAAATCCCGGCCCTCGACGTACTCCATGGTGATGAATTTGAAGCCCTCGGCCTCGCCGAGATCGAAGATGCGAACTACGTTTTTGTGGGTGACCTGACGCGCCAGGATTAACTCCTGTTTGAAGCGCTTGAGAATGTCAGGGTCGTCGGCCAGATCAGGTCGGATGACCTTGATCGCCACCAGTCGGTCCAATTCGCGGTCTCGGGCCTTATAGACTGCCCCCATACCGCCTTGCCCGAGCATCTGCAGGATCTCGTAACGTGCCCCCAGCAAGCTTCCCGCTTGAAGCGGCGCTCGCGGGGTCCCCGCAGTTCTTGGTGGCGCGGGAGACGACCAACCTGACGCTACAGCACCCACCGTAACATCAGCCTGGACCTGCGGAGTGGACACCGGGCCGGGTGGGTTTCCGGTGGGAGGCGGCGACCAACGGGCTGATCCGTCCATCGTCGCTTCAGTCTGGTCGGGAAACGGCAGCGGAGTATTGCACCGTCGGCAACGGGCGGCACCGCGTGGGTTGGAGGTATGGCACAGGGTGCATTCCATCAGTATAGCCCTTAGGTCCTGATTTTTCAGACCGACGACGTCACCTACCGCCGCTAACCAGCTTGCGAGCCCTATGCTCTCTGGCGGATTCGGCGGTCGTCACTCAAACCTCCAAACACTCCAAGCCGGGAGTGAGGGGTTTCTCTCCCAACCTGTTCTGAGCAGGTGTAAGAGCAGCTTGGCACGAGACGCGGGGACAACTACGAACCTAACCCGGGTTCACCGGCGTTGTCAAGTGATCCGCTCGATTTACTAGTCCTTATTATAGCATTTAGGCTATAACTGTCCACTATATACCTGACAGCTTCAGGCAGTGGCCGAAGATGGTCTTGCAGCCAGCCTCCAGCGGCCACCCCTATTTCGCAGGGATTGCATTCCAGGGAAAGGACAAAAGACATCGAAAAGCCGCAAGGCCGGGACCGGACGGCCACAGCAGCCAAGGGTGCGGGAGGGTGCGGAGCGGAGCGGACCCTCACTTTCCCCGATCTCGGCTCCGGGCCCCGATCTTGGCAAGTCAAATGACGAACCGGAGTGGCAAAGGCCTCGGTATCCTGTTAGGATGGCAAGCCGAACTTTTCTTGAATCTCAAGGTAGTAGAAGTCATGCCGGGTTGGACTCTAGCGGGGTAGGATCTGTTTCGCTGAGAAGCGCCTTCGAGGTCTGGTCCATGGCAGAGCACCGATTGAGTTTTTGGCAGATCTGGAACATGAGCTTCGGCTTTCTCGGCATTCAGTTTGGCTGGGGCTTGCAGATGGCGAACATGAGCGCCATCTACGAGTATCTGGGCGCGCGCGCTGACCAGATCCCCATCCTATGGTTGGCTGCCCCTCTCACCGGCTTGGTTGTCCAACCCATTATCGGACACATGAGCGACCGCACCTGGAACCGGCTGGGCCGGCGCCGCCCCTATTTCCTCGCCGGGGCGCTGCTGGCTTCGGGGGCCTTGATTCTAATGCCTCAATCTTCGGCTCTTTGGATGGCGGCCGGGCTGCTTTGGATCTTGGACGCCTCCATCAACATCAGCATGGAGCCGTTTCGTGCCTTTGTAGCCGACCTTCTACCGGAAGAGCAACGAACCCGCGGCTTCGCCATGCAAAGCCTCTTTATCGGACTCGGGGCTGTGATTGCCTCGGCGCTGCCTTGGATGATGACCAACGTGTTCCACGTTCAAAGCGAAAGTAACGGGCGCAGCATTCCGCTCGCGGTGAGACTTTCTTTTTACGCGGGAGCCATCGCCTTCCTGGGAGCGGTGATGTGGACGATCGCGAGCACCAAGGAGTACCCGCCCGACGACTTGGAAGCCTTCGCCGAGATGAAACGCGCGAAGTCCGGCTTGAGTGCGAGTGCGGCTGAGATTCTTCGCTCCATCGGTCACATGCCGCTCACCATGAAGCGACTGGCATGGGTCCAGCTCTTCACCTGGCTCGGGCTCTTCTGCATGTGGCTTTATTTCCCTGTCGCCGTGGCCCACAACGTCTTTGGCGCTCCGGACCAGAATTCGCCCGTTTATACCCAGGGTGTGGAATGGGCCGGCATCTGTTTTGGTCTGTACTCGGCCGTTTGCTTCGCCTTCTCCTTTGCGCTGCCAGCCCTGGCACGGGCGCTGGGACGGAAGACGACCCACAGCCTCTGCCTGCTGTGCGGCGCGGCAGGACTCCTGTCGGTTGGCGTGATCCACAACCAATACTTGCTGCTGCTTTCCATGACGGGAGTGGGCGTCGCCTGGGCCAGCATCCTGGCCATGCCCTACGCCATTCTCGCCGGTTCACTGCCGGCGGGGAAAACGGGCGTATACATGGGCATTTTCAACTTCTTCATCACCATTCCGGAGATCACGGCTTCCCTCTTCTTCGGCTGGGTCATGCTGCACCTGCTCCACAACAACCGGCTGGCGGCGGTGGTAGCCGGCGGCTGCTTCATGATCCTGGCGGCCCTCTTGGTGAAACGAGTGGTTGAGGTCGCGCCGGAACAAGCGCCGGCGCCGAAACTCGGTGGCGAGCCCGCACCCAAGCCCGCAGCTAGCAGTTTAGCGGTCTAAGGGCAGCTGGCTGATGAAGAGGAAGATACCGCGTTTGAGCAGGAATAGAGCCATGGGTCCATTGAATCAGCCAGCATACACCTCTCGTTTCTCGCCGTAGGTATTGCGCTCTCCGGCGATAATCCCAGAGATCCTGTGCCTGGAGGTTTGAGCTGTGCGCTACGATGTGACGCTGTTGACCGACGACGACCTGTATCTCTTCAACCAGGGAACGCACTATCGTCTCTATGAGAAGCTCGGGTCTCACCCGATGGAGGCCGACGACGAGGATGGAGCGTATTTTGCCGTCTGGGCGCCGAACGCGGAGAACGTGTGGGTGGCAGGAGACTTCAACGGCTGGAACAAATGGAGCCACCGCTTGCAACCCCGCGGAGGATCAGGAATTTGGGAGGGATTCGTGCCTGGCGCGACCAAGGGCATGCACTATAAGTACCAGGTGGGATCCCGCTTTCTGGGCTATCAGATCGACAAGACAGATCCCCTAGCCTTCCACAACGAGGTGGCTCCTAAGACGGCGTCTGTGTTATGGGACCTGACCTATACCTGGGAAGACCGCGCCTGGATGGAGACGCGTCAGGAGCGCAATGCAGGCGCGTGCCCCATTTCCATCTACGAAATGCACCTGGGCTCGTGGATGCGCGACCCCAGCGAACCCGGCCGCCTGCTGGGCTACCGGGAGATCGCATCCCGGCTCGGGGACTACATCAACCACATGGGCTTTACCCACGTGGAGCTTTTGCCCATCATGGAGCACCCTTTCTACGGCTCTTGGGGCTACCAAATCACCGGGTACTTTGCGCCGACCAGCCGTTACGGCACGCCGCAGGACTTCATGTACTTGGTCGATCATCTGCATCAACGCGGCATCGGCGTCATTCTTGACTGGGTACCCTCGCATTTCCCCACCGACGGGCACGCCTTGGGCTACTTCGACGGCACCCACCTTTACGAACACGCCGACCCTCGCCAGGGCTTCCACCCTGACTGGAAGAGCTTCATCTTCAACTACGACCGCAACGAGGTGCGCAGCTTCCTAATGTCGAGCGCTCTATTCTGGCTGGACGTCTACCACGTTGACGGCCTGCGCGTGGACGGCGTCGCCTCAATGCTCTACCTGGACTACGGGCGAAAAGCGGGCGAGTGGATTCCCAACCAGTACGGCGGCAAGGAAAATCTGGGCGCCATCACCTTCCTGCGCCTCTTCAACGTAGACGTTTACAAGGACCACCCTGATGCTATTACCGTGGCCGAGGAGTCCACCTCCTGGCCCATGGTTTCCCGTCCCACTTACGTGGGCGGGCTGGGCTTTGGTATGAAGTGGGACATGGGCTGGATGCACGACACGCTCTCCTACATGAGCAAGGACCCTATCTTCCGCACGTACCATCACAACCTACTATCCTTCCGCATGCTCTACGCTTTCACCGAAAACTTCGTCCTGGCGCTCTCTCACGACGAGGTTGTCTACATGAAACAATCGCTTCTCGGCAAGATGCCGGGTGACGGCTGGCAGAAGTTTGCCAACCTGCGATTGCTCTTTGGTTACATGTACGCCCAGGCCGGCAAGAAGTTGCTCTTCATGGGCGGCGAGTTCGGGCAAGGGCGAGAGTGGAACCACGACCACAGCCTGGACTGGCACCTGCTGGAATACGAGCAGCACCAGGGCGTGCAGAAATGGGTGCGAGACCTTAATCGGCTTTACCGCGAGGAAACTGCCTTGCATGAGCTCGACTTCGATCCTGCCGGCTTCGAATGGGTGGACTGCAACGATTCCGTGCTCTCAACTCTCAGCCTCATCCGCCGGGGCCGGAACACGAAGACAGTACTGGCTGTCTGCAACTTCACCCCTGCCACCCACACCCACTATCAGGTGGGCGTGCCGTACGGGGGTTTCTGGAAAGAGGTCTTGAACAGCGATTCCGCCTACTATTGGGGCAGCGGGCAAGGCAACGCGGGCGGCGTGGAAGCGCAACCGGTCTCCGTGCACGGCCGGCCGCATTCACTGACCATCACCCTGCCGCCGCTCGCCGCGGTCTACTTTCGCGGCGAAGGCTAGTGTCCTGAGTCATAAGTTCGTCGACTAAATCGGCCTGCACGGAAGTGCAGTGGGCGTCAGCGCGGAAGGGACGAAATATCTTGGCCCAGGGCGAGGGAAGCTGTGAAAAAATCGCGGCTTTGCCGCCTGATGTGACGGTATCCCTCTGCAGTGAGGTACAATACAGTAGAACCCTTCTATTCGTTGTTCGGGGGCATTTTCCGATGAAAGCTCCGCCGGCTGCCAATGAACGAGAGCGCCTCGAGGCCTTGCGTCGGTACAGAATCCTGGACACGCTTCCCGAACCTGACTTTGATGATCTGGCCTCGTTGGCCGCGCGTATCTGTGGCACACCGACCGCGTTGATCACTCTCGTGGATGCTGATCGCCAGTGGTTCAAGGCAAAGGTAGGCTTGGACGCCACCCAGACTCCCCGCGACGTCGCCTTCTGCGCCCACGCGATCCTGCACTCCGATCTGCTCGTCGTTCCGGATGCCACCGCCGACCAGCGATTCGCAACTAACCCTTTCGTTACCGGACCCCCTCACATCAGGTTTTATGCCGGAGCGCCCCTGATGTCGCCCGATGGGCACGCCCTGGGAACGTTGTGCGTAATCGACCAAGTGCCACGCCAATTGGCACCCGAACAGGCCGACGCGCTCCGGACCTTGAGCCGTCAAGTGGTTGCTGAACTCGAATTGCGAAGAGTGCGGGCCGATCTCCAGTGTGCCCTGATCGCCAGCGAGGAGTTCAACACCCGGCTGATCGAGGGCAGCCAGGATTGCATCAAGGTGCTTGACCTCGAGGGCCGGCTGCTCTCGATGAACGAAGGCGGCATGCAGGCGCTCGAGATTTGCGAATTGGCCCCGCTCCTGAATAGTTCCTGGATTGATTTCTGGCAAGGCGCGGACCGGGAGGCAGCAAGGGCTGCGGTGGAGAAGGCCAGGACGGGCGGCACTGGCCGCTTCACAGGTTATTTCGCGACGACGGTCACAAAGCAACCGAGGTGGTGGGACCTCGTGGTCAGTCCCATTCGCGACGCGGAGGGCAAACCCGAACGGCTACTGGCTATCTCGCGCGATGTCACCCAACATAAGCTCGACGAAGAAGCTCTGCGTGAGGCGCACGTGCAGGTCACGCGCAGCGAGGAGCGGTGGCGGGCCGTCTACGCGAACTCGGCCATCGGTGTCGCCCTGACCGACCTCAAGGGTTGCTTCCTCGCTGCCAATCCTGTTTACCAGAAAATGCTGGGTTACACCGACGAGGAGCTTAGGACGCTCTCTTTCCTGGACGTGACCCATGAGGACTACCGTGAGTCCAACTGGGCGCTTGTTGCCGAGCTGCTGGAGGGCAAACGGCAACAGTTTCAGATCGAGAAGCAATACCGGCGCAAAGATGGCAGCCTGATCTGGGTGAAGAACAGCGGTTCCTTTGTTCCCGGCACTGAAAGCATGCCGGGATTCTTGATGACGGTCTCAGAAGACATCACAGATCGAAAAAAGTCGGAACAGGCGCTCCGCCATAGCGAAGAGCAAGTCCGGCTCATACTCGATTCCGCCGCTGAGGCTATTTTTGGTTGCGATCCTGTGGGCACCTGTCTTTTCTCCAATCGCGCAACTGCGCGCCTGCTCGGATATGACGATCCGGCCGAATTGCTCGGGAAAAACATGCACGCGCTGGAGCACCACACTCGGAAAGACGGCACGCCGTATCCCATCGAGGAGTGCCCCATTTACCTGGGTTTTCAAAGAAACGAGGGCGTGCATAGAGACGATGAGGTCTATTGGAGAAAGGACGGCACGTGCTTTCCCGTAGAGTTCTGGTCTCATCCGATCGTTCGGGACGGCAGGACTCTGGGTGCCGTCGTAACCTTCATTGACATCACGGAGCGGAAACAGGCAGAGGAGGCCCTACGGAAGAGCGAGCAGCGGCAGCGCAGTCTCCTTGAGATCAATAACGCCATCATTACGAACCTCACCAAAGACGCGCTTCACCCTGCTATCTGCGAGGCCCTGCGTAGAGTTCTACCGGTTGACCGGGCTTCTCTCACTCTTTACCAAACGGACCGAGACACGCTGCGCGTCATCGCGCTCGAAAAGGACAGGGGCTTGGACTTTTTTGGGGTCGGAACCGAGTTGAACCGAAAAGACAGCCATCATGGCTGGGTGTTTGATCACCAGCGGCCTCTTCTCCGCCGCGACGTCGAGACGGAATGGCAGTATCCTATCGAGCAGCGCCTCTTGGGCACGGGTCTCCGGTCATTTTGCATTGCCCCCTTGATTCTGGAAGGAAAGAGCATCGGCACACTCGGTATAGGGAGCGACAAAGCGAACCAATATTCGGACGGGGATGCAGAGTTTCTATGCGAGGTCGCTGGCCAGGTGGCACTGGCCGCGGCCAACATGAAAGCCTATGAAGAAATCGCCGCGTTGAAGGCGAGGCTGGAGAAAGAAAACGTTTACCTGCAAGAGGAGATCCGAACTGAGCATAACTTCGAAGAAATCGTGGGCAACAGCCCTGCCCTCCTGGCCGTGCTCCGCAAGGTGGAACAAGTCGCCCCAACCGACTCGACCGTGCTCATCTACGGCGAGACGGGGACGGGGAAGGAGCTGATCGCGCGGGCGATCCACAACCGCAGCGCCCGCAAACACCGTGCCCTGGTGAGGGTAAACTGCAGCGCGATCTCAGCGGGCCTGGTGGAAAGCGAACTCTTCGGCCACCTTAAAGGGGCCTTCACCGGCGCCATCGAGCGACGCGCCGGCCGCTTCGAGCTCGCAGACCACGGCACCATCTTCCTCGACGAGATCGGCGAACTGCCCCTGGAGACGCAGGTGAAACTCCTACGAGTTCTGCAGGAACACGAGTTTGATCCGGTGGGCAGCAGCCGCCCGCTGCGCGTAGATGTGCGCGTGATTGCTGCGACCAACCGCAACCTGCGGGAAGCCGTCGAGGCAGGCCGTTTCCGCTCCGACCTCTTTTATCGCCTCAACGTTTTTCCCCTCGAACTGCCTCCCTTGCGAGAACGTCGCTCCGACATTCCCCAGCTTGTCGTGTTCTGCGTATCGCGGTTCTCCAAGCGTTTGGGTAAGAAGGTTGACGCTGTTTCTCAAGAGACCATGGACAGGTTAATGGCATATCCGTGGCCCGGGAATATCCGAGAGCTCCAGAACGTGATTGAGCGAGCCGTAGTCCTATCACCGGGTCCGATTCTCAGGCTGGACAAGGACCTTGTGCCGGTCGGTGCCGCCGAAGGAGACCTGGAGGTTCCTGCTGCTCAAGAGGTTCAGCTCGCCGGCCGCACATCTTCAAGACTCCCCACACTGCAAGAAGTGGAGCGAAGCCATATCCTTGCCGCCCTAGAGCAGGCAGGTGGGGTGGTTGAAGGGCCGAAGGGTGCGGCCAGAATCCTGAATCTCCATCCCAACACCCTTCGACACCGGATGAATAAGTTCGGCATCAAGCGCTCCGGCCACCACCTACAGTAGTTTTTCTCTAACGCTTTCGTCCCCACCCAGCAAATGTTGGTGGGAACGCGTTCGCTTACCGATGATTCGCCTAAGGATCCTCAGCGCGATATTCTGATCCGCCCAAAGAACGAGAGCGCCACCGCAAGCCCGTAAGTTATTGACCCACTTGGGGCGGTGATCCGTCTGACTATCCATTGCTGGATGGAAATTAGCCCTTTGAACTCTTTTGGTCTCCCCTAGCTGTCCAGCGCGCAATCCGATTTCGTAACTGGCATGCTACCTGCTTTACGTGGGGGCGGGAGCCCCGTATGGTGGAGCGGAAATGCTGAGGATAACGATTGTCGAGTCGTCAAGGGAGGCGGTAAGACTTCGGGTGGAGGGTCGTGTGACGGGGGGCTGGGTGGAGGAGCTCCGAAGAGCCTGCGAATTGCACGCTCTCTGCGACGAGGACCGGTTGACCCTCGACTTGGCGGACGTTTCATTCGTCGACTCGGCCGCGGTCGAACTCCTCAAGGAACTGAGAGGTCGCTGCGTTACTCTCCTGAGCCCCTCGTCGTTTGTGGCCGAACAACTCAGACGTGTGGCGTCCTGTGACGACACTTGGGGGCTCGATCAATCCGTTGAAACAGAGGAAACCAAGAGAGAAACGCTGTGCTGACGAATGTGGAAAACGAAGCCGCCTTGGTGGTGCAAGCTCAAGCGGGCGACGAGGACGCCTTCGCGGGAGTCATCGCTGAGGAGAACAAAGCCATGATGGCTGCAAGGTGGAAAAGGGAACCATCTGGCGGTGAAGAAAGCCGACTTGCATCGTTTGAACGCCTACTCTTGCCGCATCTGGATGGCGCCTACAATTTGGCGCGCTGGATAACCGGGCACGACCAGGAAGCCGAAGACTTGGTCCAAGAAGCGTGTTTGCGGGCCCTGAAGTCTTTTGACGGTTTTCGCGGCGGCGACGGACGTTCCTGGCTGATGACCATTGTCCGTAATACCTGCTACACCTGGCTGCAGCAGAACCGCTCGCATGAGCTTACCACCGCTTTTGATGAGCAAATACACAACCCTCAGCACGAGGCACCCAGCCCGGAAGCACTGCTATTGCAAAGGGCGGACAGTGAGCTGGTTAAAAACGGGTTGCAGGAACTAGCCTTAGACTTTCGCGAGGTGCTGATCCTGCGGGAGCTGGAGGGGTTGTCTTACAAGGAAATCGCCACTGTCGCGGGCATTCCTATCGGAACCGTGATGTCCCGCCTGGCCCGGGGGCGCGCCCAGCTAAGCCGATATGTCAGCAATTCTTGTCGGAGGCAAAACGATGAGTGCTCTTCAGAAGTCGGTTTCGTCTCTTCAAGAGCAGCCGCACCCAGCCGGTAGAGCAAACTTCGCCCTGGGCGGCGCGCAGTTTGGAGTGTTTGAGGCGAATTTCTTTAACCGCGAGCTACGCAAGAACGGTATTCGAGTCAACCTTCAGGAGAAACCTTTTCAAATCTTGGAGGCGCTCCTTGAGAAGGCGGGCGATATGGTGAGGCGCGAGGAACTGCGGGAGAAGTTATGGCCCGATACCTATGTGGGTTTCGACCGCAGCATTAACACCGCAATCGCT
>DATJKY010000514.1:0-19136 GCA_035490955.1 Terriglobia bacterium
GCCCGGAATCTCCATGGGACAGGGCAAGAACAGCCTGCAAAAGATCGCCTACGACTACATCGATTCGCACGGCAAGGATCTGAACGGGAAGCCGCTGGGACAGTATTTCATCCACGGCCTCGGCCACTCCGTCGGTCTCAATGTGCATGACCCAACCGACTACAACTCCACACTCGAACCAGGGATGGTGATGACGCTCGAGCCAGGCATTTACATCCCCGACGAGAAACTCGGCGTTCGCATCGAAGACATGATCCTTGTCACCCAGGATGGTGCGGAACTCCTCACCCGCCGCCTATCCCGCGATCCGAATGAAATTGAAAAGATGATGTCGCAGAAGTAGCGTCTAGAGGAAGGCGCGCGGATTCACCCTAAGCTCTTCTCGTATCGCCGGATGGTCGCGCAGGAACTCCCGCAGCTCCTTATGGTCCTCGAGGTAATCACCGTTGTTCGCGAGCGAAGGGTTCCGGCGAAGGTCCTGCGCCACCCTGGGATGATCACCGAGGAAGCGAGCAAACAAAGCAAGCTCGCGGTCGCTATCCCAATCCCGGTGACGGTCACTACCGTACAAGCCGTATCGCTCAAAGTCACGCACTCTATCCATGAATGCCCGAGCATCTTCGCGGAACTCTTCCCGCGCCCGGGGATGGTCCTGTAACCAGAACCGAAGCTCCTTGTTGTCCTCCAGGAAGTCCTTGTCGTTGGCACGCGAGGGCTTCTCCCAGAGTTTGTTCGCGATCCAGGGATGATTGGTTAAGAACTCCGCGAACGCTCTCAGCTCGTATCGGTCCGCGTCGGTAGACCACTGAGGAAAAGGATCGGCAAAGGAAACAACTGAAGCACCCATCATGAGTGAGGCAACCAGCAGGCATGAAAAACAGAATGACGAAGCAATGGATTTTCTCATCGTTTTATCCTCCTTCGTTCGCGTTTCACGTGAATTGGAGGAGCAAGATGCTTGCCATATCGGACTGCCGGCATCAATCTAGGTTATTTTTCAATGAATTGGCGCGACGCCCCGGCCGGCATTTACGATGCGAACCGGCCCGCCAGATCGGGGAATTCTTACACGAATTCGAGTAAACCCGTGCACCATCAGGTGCCACGGCTCTCCGCCTGCTCTCCAGAAAGTTCACGTAAGTTGTTGATTGTTCGTGAGGCCACGTGAAACTTTCTGGTCACAACTGGATCGGCCCACAGGCCGACAGAGACTGTGCGGAAAGTCTCCGGCTTTCCGGGAAGGGCCCGAGCCGAAAGAGTTTATTGTTTTTTCTGTTTTTTCTCTTTGGCTGGCTCGGCCGGAAAGGCTGAGCCTTTCCGCACAGCAGGCGGCAGAGCCGCTACTTTGCCACCCCTTTTCATGCCGGTTCGTGACGGTAACCTGCCTATCGGCGGGTGCGTCTACCTTAGGGATACATTGCACGGACACATCCATGTGTGACTCGAGAGGAGGCTCTTCAATGGACGGGAAAACTCGCTTGCTTGCATTCGCTTTAACCTGTTGTGCATTACTGCTTCGTAGCAGCGCGGTCGTAGCCGCCGACGAACCCGCCAAGGTTGCCGGAAGCTGGGAGATGTCGATCGAGACTCCGCGCGGGACGATGACTCAGACCCTCACCCTCCAACAGGACGGCAGCACCCTGAAAGGCACGCTGAAGGGACAACGGGGAGAGGCTCCCGTTACTGGATCAGTGGCAGGAAACAAGATCAGCTTCACAGTGACGCGCGACACTCCGAACGGTTCGTTCACGATCGAATACTCCGGCACGGCGGACGGGGATTCAATGACCGGAACTGCCCACAGCGAGCGATTCGACGGCAAGTGGACGGCAAAGCGCGGGAAGTAACGAGTTCGTTGTCGTACCCGGGGTGGCGCATACATCGCGCTCTTTGCGATGTATGCGGTTAGGAGACGCATGGATGACAAAAATCGTCAGGTTATGCGCCACCCACAATCTCAGCAGGACACCCGGGGTGCTGGGGTGGCGCACACATCGCACTCTTTGCCGATGTGTAGAAGGACGCATACGTGACAAAACCCGTCATGTATGCGCCACCCGTTTTACGAACCGCTCCGCCAAGGACCGAACCTCGGCGGCGCTCGTGGCCTGGAGCGCTCCTGAGGCAAGCTCCGCTAGCGCAGGAGTGCGCCACTCGCGGCAGCACTCCTTAATTTTGGGGATCTGATTCGCCCTCACGCTCAAGCTTCGAATACCGAGTCCGAAAAACACCGCTGCGGCGACAGGGTCAGAAGCTGCATCCCCACACACCGTGACAAGTCGGCCTCGCACCCTGGCTCCTTCCACGACCGTCTTGATCAGCCGCAGGACGGCAGGATGCAGGGCATCTTGCAGTGGCGAAAGCGAGACATTGTCGCGGTCTGCGGCAAGAACATACTGTGTAAGGTCGTTTGTTCCGATACTGAAGAACTCGGCCTGGTCTGCAAGTTGCTCTGCCAGAAGCGCGGCGGAAGGCACCTCGATCATCACGCCTACCTTCACGGGCCAGAAGTGAGGCCTCTCGTCAGCTTGGAGTTGCGCGTGTGCGTCCTCGAGCAAAAGCAGGGCCGCCTCCATGTCCTCCATCCCTGAGATCATGGGAAACATCACCGCAATATTTCGCCCAAAGCCGGCGAGGAGAATAGCTCGCAAATGACTGAGAAAAAAATCCCGCTCTCGAACGAGCAGCCGGATGCCCCGCACACCGAGACAAGGGTTACGCTCTTGCGGTTGAGGAAGAAAAGGCAAAGGCTTATCGGCGCCTGCGTCGAGGGTTCGAACCACCGTAGTTTGCGCTGCCGGAAGGGATGCGAACAGCTTGCGAAAGACCCTTTCCTGTTCAGCCTCCGACGGCGCCTTGGTTTGCGAGAGGAAAAGAAACTCGCTTCTGAGCACGCCGACGCCCTCGGCGCCGTTTCGCAGCGCCAGCGCGGCGTCGGCAGCGCTGCTAACGTTAGCGAGCACCTCCAGACGCTCTCCGTCCTCGGTGACGGCGGGTCGAGCAGCGAGACTGGCAGCGACCTCGCGCTCGGCCTGCCACTGCTTCTGCCGCGCTTGGAGGCTTAGGAGAAGCGCCTCGCCCGGATCGAGCCAGATTTCTCCCGTGCCGCCATCCATGGCGATAATCTTGTGGGCGCCGCACATGCGGTCGAGGTTTCGGATACCGACCACCATGGGAATGCCCAGCGCACGCAATAGAATTGCGCTGTGTGTCGTGGGGCTGCCTTCGCGGGCGATCACGCCGAGAACGCTCTTCGGGTCGCACGCCGCGGCTTCGCTCGGCACCAGCTCGGTGGTAAGCAAGATCGCCGGAGGATCGGGGCGAATCGAGTCTTGTGGCCCCTGGTCCTCGAGTTCCTGGAGCACGAGCTGCGCGATATCCCGGATGTCGGACGCGCGCTCGCTCAAGTAGGGATCATCTAAGTTTTGGAAAGACGTCGCGAGCTTGCGCATGACTTCCGCCCAGGCTTGCGCCGCACTGATGGTACCTCGCTCAAGCTGCGACCTCACTTCATCGATTACCACCGGATCAGTCAAGACGGCGGCTTGGGCAGCGAAAATCTTCTCTGCCTCGCGAGGCGCACCACCCGGAGAGCGACTTCCCCAATCCGACAGACGCGTTTGCACTCTGCGCGCAGCCTCGAGGAGCCGGGAGAACTCCGAGGAGTCGACGCTTGGGTGGGCCTCGGCCGGGGCAAGCCCCGGCCCTACCAGTGAATCAAGGGGTTCTTTGGGGCAGGAAGGCGTCAGCCGCTCCATCCTGAGCAAACGGCCGACGCCGATGCCCTCCGAAGCGGGTGTTCCACGCGAATGTGCCGGCGGCAGAGATGCCTGGTTGGGATCTTCAGCGGCTGCAGGAGCAGGTACAGTTTCAAAACCGTATTCTGAAGTGGATGCCCGGCCGATGGAATCCGCTTCGTTGAACTGCGGGGTAAACAGCTTGGAAATCTCTCGAAGGGCGGCATCGGCATCCGCTCCGCAGGCGCGCACCCTGATGCGATCGCCTTTCCGCACTCCTAGCAGTGCGATGCTGCTAAAGCTTCGCGCCGGCACAGGGCCTCGCTCGTTGCTCTCGTTGCTGATCTCGATTTCAGAGGAAAACCTGCCGACCGCCTGAACCAGGCTGGCTGCGGGCCGTGCGTGTAAGCCTTGCTCGTTCTCGATCGTCAGCACAACCTCGTGCACTGGCGAGGAGGAGGATGCCAACGGAGAGTGTCCAACTTTCGCCGGCTCGGTCCCACCCTGCAGTTGCTGCTGCTTCGGTGTGAGTGCACGCTGCGCCTCTTGGCAGACTGCGTCCGGGTCTCCCCCAGCGCGTGCCTGGATCGCAGCCGCAATAGCCCCTTCGACGAGGGGAGCGGTGCACAGACGGATTCTGTTCCGATGGGCGGGCTCGAGCAGCTCCAGCGCCATTTCAGAGCTCAGCACGGCGCTGCCCAGGTCCATTAGAACCACTGCACCGTCGGGTGGACCGAAGGCCCGAAGGACTTCCGAAATGTGGACTGCGTCCGTGCCCAGTGCGTCGTGATTTTCACCGGCTCCCGCTGCAACGGCGACGGGGAAGTCTCTGCCCGCGGTCTCTAGAATTATCTCTTGGACCCCGATCGCCAGCTTTCTGCTATGAGAGACCAGCACCAGGCCGACCATGTCGATCCACCTCCGGCGTCGTCGTCAAGCCCTGAACGGCTGTTGGGGTACGGCTTGCCGTACCCTTGCTCAGTGTCCCTGCCACGGGCGGAAGGGTACGGCAAGCCGTACCCCTACAGTCGACCGAAGGCCCATGTAACTCTCAGCATGATCCCGCCGCGGCGCCCCCTTTTTCAGCGGCCTGCTGGCAGACGGACGCCAAAGCCTCAAACAGAAGCCAGCTCGAAGTGGCTCCCGGGTCCTGATGGCCGATACTGCGCTGTCCCAAGTAACTGGCGCGTCCTTTGCGAGCCTCGAGAGGAATCGTCCCTTCTGCGCCGGTTTTGGCAGCATCAGCCGCAGCGCGGAATGCAGCACACAGTTCTGTGGCAGATTCGAGAGCCGCAACTGCCGGCGAGAGAGAGTCCACCATTGTCTTATCGCCTACCTCAGCCTTCCCGCGTCGCTTGATGTCATTGAGGCCGGCGGCCAAGGCCGTGCAGATTTCATTTTTTCCCAGATAGGCTTTGCCATTCGCCACCTTAGCCATCTCCAGAAAGAAGCCGCCGTAGAGCGGACCCGAAGCTCCTCCTACCGTGGAGACGAGCGTCATCCCGACGAGTCTGAAGAGGCTCCCAAGGTCTTCGGTGACCGTTACTTCGAGTTTCTTTCGAACCGCATAGAACCCCCGCTGCATATTGAAGCCATGGTCTGCATCGCCGATCGCGGTATCAAGTTCTGTCAGTCGAGCTATCTCGCGCTCTACGAGATCCCCCGCCGCTGCAAACCATAATCGGGCCTGATCCAGGGTAAGTTCCGTCATTGTCAGACAACAGTGTCGCCTATCAGGTCGCTTAACACCCTCCGACTATGTCATCCCAAGCAAAGCGAGGGATCTGCTTTCTATACCCCCCATCGTAGCGCCGGCGTGTCAACGGGGGCGTCCCAGAGTTTTGAAAGCTGCTCGTTAAGCCTCAGAAGCGTGATCGAGCAACCCGCCATTTCCAGGCTGCTTATGTACGTTCCAACCAGACTGCGGATGACGCGGAGTCCGTGCAGGCTAGCGATTTGAGCAGCCTTGCGATAGACGATGTAGAGTTCGATCAAGGGCGTCGCGCCCATACCATTCACAAACAAAAGGACCTCTTCTCCCTTGCGGAACGGAAGGTCGGCGAGAATCGGTTCCATCAGCATAGTGGTTACTTCGTCGGCTGAAACCAGTTTCGCTCGCCGCCGGCCTGGCTCGCCGTGAATACCAATACCCAGTTCCATTTCGTCATCTGCCAGGGTGAAGGAAGGCTTACCGTGCTGCGGAACCGTGCAAGCGGTCAGTGCCATTCCCATGCTCCGACCGGAGGCGCGGATGAAGTCACCGAGCCTCTTGAGATCAGCGAGCGTGCCCCCCTCCTCTGCGGCCGCTCCAAGCAGCTTCTCGATGAGGACCGTGAGGCCTACACCCCGGCGTCCTGCTGTATACCGGCTGTCTTCGACGGCGACGTCGTCGTCCACCACGACAGTCTCAACAGCGATGCCTCCCGCACGCAGCATTTCGGCTGCGAGTTCGAAATTCATCATGTCACCGGTATAGTTCTTGACGATGTGAAGTATGCCGGCGCCGCCATTCACGGCTTGGCTAGCCTCAACGATCTGGTCGGGCGTTGGGCTGGTAAAGATTTCGCCCGGACAAGCGGCATCCAGCATTCCCCGCCCTACATAACCGCTGTGCATTGGTTCGTGACCGCTGCCACCCCCGGAAACCAGACCTACCTTCCCTGCTATGGGAGCATCCCTCCGCACCGCGTAGAACGGCTCCAAGCTCACGCGAATGCGGTCCGCATGCGCCGCTTGCATCCCCTCTAGAGCTTCGCGCACCACGTTTTCCGCAGCATTGATCAGCTTCTTCATAGCCTATTGCCGCGCGTCTTAAAATTCTGCGCCCTGTATCAGGGCACGCGCCCCGGCGGGACCGGGTACGGGGCTTCAGAGCCTGTGTGAAAACTGCCTTCTCCAGCGGCTGCGCCGCCTGTTGTGCGGAAGGGCTCAGCCCTTCCGGACCTCAGTCTTAAGATCAAGCTCTTTTGGCTCAGCCGCCTGCCGGAAAGCCGCAGGCTTTCCGCACAGCAGGCGGCGGAGCCGCTGCGCGATCATTTATGTCGCCATATTCTGCCTCACCCGCCGCTCGTCAAGCGCTGCAGGGCTTCGCCTTCGAGGTTCACGTTTCTCCAATCGTCCAGAAATGTAGCGCCGAGCTTCCGATAAAACTCAATCGCGGAAATGTTCCAGTCCAATACCTCCCACCGCAGGCCGAAACAGTCTTCCTGCCGGGCGATCTCGGCCACACGCGAAAAAAGGGCCTTGCCAATGCCGTTTCCGCGGAAGTTGGCGCGTACGTAGACGTCTTCGAGGAAAATGCCCGGGCGGCCGTGAAAGGTGGAGTAGTAGTCGAAGAAAAGTGCGTATCCGGCAGGCTGAGCATCCCATTCGGCGATCAGCGCGCGAAACTTGGGCCGCTCGCCGAAACCATCACGCGCGAGATCGGTCTCGGTCACGACCACAGGAAGACGTTCGAAAGCGGCAAATTCGTGAATCATTGTTTTCAACAGGGAGACGTCGCTCGGACGGGCATCGCGTAGGGAGAGCATCGGGGAAGAACACCTCAGACGGCAAATGGCTTCAGGGAAATTATAGCAGGCTGATGAAAGACAGTGACGAGCGACGAGTGACTAGTGACGCAGGGCTCGCCTTTCAAGCCCTGCGGCTTTTCGGTCGTTAGGTTTGGATTTCAAACCCCAAAGCCAAGAACTATAGGGGTACCCTTTGGGGGTCCTCGTCGGCACACCCTGCGCCACACTCGGCGAGGGCGGGCAAGCGCCGCCCCTACGCTGTGGCTCCGCCGGTATAATTGAGGCATGGCCGGTCGAGAGTGCTACCACTGCAAGCAGTGGATCGAGGAAGGTGAGGCGCACGACTGTTGGACAACGACCGAAGCGGCGCTGACCCAGGATCTTTCGCAGGATCTGCAGGACGCCTGGGAGCGGCTGCGTGAGACCGCCGTCTCCTTTGGCGATCAGCGGATCTACGCCTCCCACAAATCGATCATGTTCTCGCGAAAGTCGTGCTATTTCTTCGTGCGTCCAAAGAGGAATTTTCTCGAACTTTGCGTGTTCCTTGGCCGCACGCTGAAGGCTCCTCAAGTGCGACGCGTCGATCGGGCATCGAAGTCGAAGCTCGTTCACGTCATTCAGATCAAGCACCGGGACGAAGTTGAGGCTCCGATCACCGACTGGCTTCAAGAAGCGTACGAACTGTCTGACGTGCTCGAGTCAAAAGGCGACGCCACACGCGCCAAATCGAAGCGGCAAAGTGGAGCGAAGCAGAAGTATAACTTAGACTAGTACTTCGTGACGGAAATCCGCGTCAGAGGAAAACACCCGGTGTCGCAGGGCCTCGACCCCTCAACCCACCAGGGGATGCATAACCTAGCCGTGGGCAACGCCCAGGGCGTTGCCCCATAGGCGCTACTTAAGACGGGAGTCGGCTTCTCGTTGCTCCTAAATCCGGCTTGCCCGAAGGGTAACTCCGTGAGTAGCCGTAGGTGAAGCCTACGGAAATGGAACCCCCACCATGGTCGCGGCCCTGGCGGGGCCCGACAAGGGACCACGGTCAACCCCTCACGGGGTGGGACGGTTAGGCGCGGACGTCATCCGTAGGTTGCGCCTACGGCTACTCACTGTTGGCCCCTGGCGGGGCCCATCAATGGACGGCTTACGCGGATTTTGTCACGAAGTACTAGACTAGACCGTCGTTGGAAGCTACTGCCTGTTCGAAGGCGGCAGCAAGCTGCCGCACTCCAAAATCTCACTGGTGCGCGGCGTTGCTCTGGGTGGTGCCGGTGTTATTTGGTGCTCACCGTCGCCGGCTTGGTAGTGCCCTTCAGGTTTGACGATTTCTCAGGCTTGGCCGCCCGGGCCGGCGCCTGCTTCGCCTGGATGTCTTTCAACCGCTTCATCAGTTCCGGGTGGCGCGCCCAGTCCATGCTCTTTTCCGGCGGCGCCCCAAGCAGCTTAGCGCCTGAGAAGGGCATAGCTCACGAACGCCAGGTATTTCCCGTCGGGCGACCACGAAGGGACATTGATGGTTCCCTGGCCGCCGAAGAGCCTCACTAAGACTCTTGGCGTTCCACCCGCGCTCGGCATAATCCGCAAAGCCACGTTCTTGTTGGCAGGATGCCCTTCCACACTCTTGTCATAGGAGAGCATCACCAGCCATTTTCCGTCCGGAGAGAGATGCGGAAACCAATTGGCATAATCGTCTTCCGTCACGCGTTGCTGGTCGGTTCCATCCGGCTTCATCCGCCAGATCTGCATGATCCCGGTTCGAACTGAGTTGAAGTAGATGGTGCGACCATCGGGGGAGTAGTCCGGCCCATCGTCGAGACCGGGCGCATCCGTCAGGCGCTTCTCCTCGCCACCTTCGACCGGAATCGTGTAGACATCATAGTTGCCGTTGCGCTCCGCGCAGTAAACCAGTGTTTTCCCATCGGCAGACCAGCCATGCCAGTAAGAAGGTCCAAGAGGTGTGACCAGCCGGGGCTCGCCGCCCGCAATCGGGAGAACATAGATCAGCGACTTGCCCTGGGACGAGTTACTGATCGCCAGCCACTTGCCGTCGGGAGACAAGCCGTGATCATTGTTGCAGTGAACAGCGCTTCCGGTGTTGAGTTCGACGGGTTCACCGCCATTGGCGGAAATCGTATAGAGATGACCGCCGCTGTTGAAGATGAGGAACTTCCCGTCGCGCGACCAGTTGGGAGCCTCAAAGCGTTTCTCGGCCTTATAAACCACTCGTCGTTGTGTGCCGTCAGGGGCGATGACCTCCAGGCTGCTTTCCACGGGACCGGCCTCATCGTCGTCGGCCGGAGGGCCGCTCAAGATTTCGACATGACTGAAAACCGCGCTCTCCAGAACATTGACGTCGTGCGAGCACACAACCAGACCTACATAAACGGGATCAGCGAGGACTACAGCGACAGACCCGACGGGCCTGAACTCACGGTCCGGACCGGCCACGAGCAGTGTGAATGTATTCCCCCGCCGTTCCAGCCGGACGGCCTGGGGCGACGAAAGGGGAGAGCGAACTTCCTCGGTCGGTTCGCCAGCCTTTTCTCGATACTGTAAGGACGTGAGCCCGTCACCATGAACCATGGCGTCGGCGTAAGGATCAGCGGGCGCAAGCCCCTGGCGGATCATTAATCCGGCTTTGCGGTGAGGGTTGCCACCTCCACCCTGTAATTTCACGTCAGCGGTCAGCGTCACGTCGCCAGACACGCGACGCCAGACGAAGTGGAAGGCATCCTGGGTCCCCCACATATTCACACCGCCACCGGTGATGGAGTATTCGTGGCGAGCGTCATCAAATGAGGCGGAGCCCGCTTTCGGAGTGATCCCCACATCGCTCTGCCCTGCAAAGGCACCTACCGGTGCCTGCCCGTTTATGCTTTCACCTCCTCGTCCACTCAGAAGGAGGAGGGCATAAGCGGTGAGAGCCAGCAGCTTCTTCCATCCCATGTTAGTTGAACGGTTGTGTTTGAATGTCATTTCCCACCTCCCATAATCCGGGAAAAAGTCCATTCTACAACTGCGCCCTGAAAAGGCGCTGGCGACCTAACCACCAGCGTGGCGTTGCGGTCGCGGTAGGGTGGATGGGGTCGTGGTTTCCGGGCGCGTTGCCCGGGCGTTGCCCCCGGCTACGTTATCGGCGCCCTTGCAGGGCGCACTCGAGCTTCTACATTTGGATTCAAGAGCGAGGCCGCAGTTGATAACGGCCCGCTCCGAGGGGAGAGGGTACGGCGCAGCCGGGAGTGAGGGGTTGTTTTCTTCCTGCAAGATCAGCCAATCCCTCACCCACCGCGTCGCGGTCCCCCTCTCCCGCAAGCGGGCGAGGGCTGTTGTCAACTGATATTTCGCCGTAAGACCGAAATGTACCAACTCCAGGAACCGACCCTTGGGTCGGCCTCAGGCCGGGGCAAGCCCCGGCGCTACATTTCGAGGTCGCGAGGCTATTTTCGAAGGTGTAGCGCAGGGTTCGATTTGCAATCCTGCGGCCTTTCCATTTAGTTTCTGCGCCGAGCGGATAAAGATATTGAAAAGCCGCAGGGCATGAAAGTCGAGCCCTGCGCTACGCTTGCTTTCAGGGCCGCGGTAGGGTGGATGGGGTCGTGGTTTCCGGGGGCGTTGTCCCCGGCTACGTATCGGGCGCCGTTTCAGGGCGCACGGCACGGCCGGCGCAGAATTTGATTCGCAAGACAGTTGTCCTTTCTCGGCAGCCTGCTACACTGGGAGTAGTTTTTGGTTCCACGCGCAAAGGAGATAAAGGGAACATCCCTAATGTCCGGGAAACACCAGAAAGCGAAGACTCCCCCGCCGCCGGCCGGCAGCAGGACGGATCCCGGCCCGTTAATCTCCCAGGCTGGGGAAGTGCGCACGATGCTCGCGAGAGGCAGCACGAAGTCTGCCGTTGAGCTGGCAAAGGAGATCCACAAGCGGTGCGGTACACCGGCGTCGGAAGCCGTGCTAGTAGAGGCTTACGGGGCAAGAATTCGCTCCCTGCTCGAGCACGGCCTCACGGCTGAAGGGAAGGCCTTGCTCGAATTAGTGCGGGAACGGTACTCCTCTGCAAAGCAGACTCTCGCAGACATCGATATTGTGGTTAGCGGTCCCGAAAGCGGCCTCGAGGATCTGGTCCGGCCACTGAACGATCCGGCCCTACCCAAGGAAAGGCGAGCCGCTATCGAAAGCACGATCAAGCGCCGGATGACCGATCTTTCTGCATTGGCGCAGTGCGCCGCACTCCCTCCCGACCACCCACTTCGCGTGGGTGCTGCTGCCTTGGGAGGTTCCTTGGCATCAGTTACGAGTGGACCGGTCACGGACGATGCCCTTCTGCTTCCCCAGGTCTCCCATCGCGGACCGCTGGCTCCGTGGAAACAGTTGGTGCGCGCCATTGCCTACTTCTACCGACAAGAGGACGCGGCCTGCGACCGGTGCCTTCAGGGCATCGACCCTGGCTCGGTTCCCGCGCGGCTTGTTTCGCCCCTTCGCGCTATGCTCGCCCAGAGACGCGATGCGAGCCTTCGGGCCGCTTCCACTGCCCTCGTCAGTCAGGTTGGTGGCAACATGGAAACCCTGCGACGGGCGCTCGAATCGCTCGATGCCGCGTTCGCCACAAAAGCACAGAGCAAGATCATTCCGGCAATTCAGCCCGCGATTGCTGCCTGCCGCATCGCCCGTCCGGAGCTTGTTGAGCGGCTGCGACAACATATCTCGATCAAAGCGGTGAAATTGAACCTGCCCGTGAGGCGGGTCCGGGCCGCTCTGGGTAGTCTGCCTGTGGAGGATGCCTATTTCTGGCGCCTCTATGCGCGCGGTATGGAGACCCCCGGCGAGCCGCTAGGCCCCATCGCGTGTAGTCTGTGGGAAGAGTTTCGCCGGCATGCGGTGGCTGAAGGATGGTTCCGAGAGGACGGCCTCGAGGCAGCGGCGCTCTATCTGCATATGGCGGAGCTCTTACAAGAGATACCGGGCGAAGCACTTGAAGAGGCGCGGGAGAGTTTTATCGAAAGCTTCCCCGGCTACAGCACTCATCATGAGGACCAGACCCCTGGCGTCCGTAGGGCAGCTGCCAAGCACAAGACGCCCGATTTTTACTACCTTTTTCCCGACCAACTGTTCGCGCGGGCCTGCGCTCTGGACCCCCATCGGGAAGCCTTCGAGCGTTGGTTGGACTGGGCAAGACAAGAAACCGATAGCAAAGCCGCTGAGCGGGTGGCGGAAAGTTGGCACCGCGCGCTTCCCAACGACTGCCGGCCGTTGTTGTACCTGATGGAGTCCGCAGAAAAAAGAGGGGCGCTCAGTAAGGCCACGGGCTTTCTCGAACAGGCCGAGAAGCTCGATGCGCTCAACCCGGAGGTTCGCCGGGCTGCACTTCGCCTCCTGGTGGCGCAAGCCATCCGTCACCTCAGGCAGCGCAAGGCGCACTTGGCGGAACAAGAAGTGGCGGCCCTCGAAGCGCTACCACAAGCCCAGGAAGCTGATCGTCCCGCCTTCTTGGCTGCACTGCGCTGGACCTGCTCCGTCATTCGAGGAAATGTCGAAACTGCTTCGGGCCACTTCACCCGGGTAAGTCGAGCGCTGGGGGGAACTACCGGTGCAATCCTGGCTTGCGAGAGCATGGCCGAGGCCTGCGGACTTAAGCGCGATGGTTTCGCTGTTTATCTGCCGGTCGGAGTCTCGCTCGTGGATCAGGCGGAGTCGCTCGCGGCGGCGGTGGGCCGCGCGTGCGCTCTAGGCGACGACATGGACGTGGTTTTTAGTATTCCGACGGCTTGGGAGAGCGCCCTGTTCAAGGAATTATCGCAACCGCCTAGCCGCCTGGAGGCTCGGCAACTGCGTGCTTTGGGGGAGGCGGCCCTGCGCAGGGATCGGCGGGAGCTCGCCTACGCGGCTTCGGCCGTTGGCTTGGCGAAGGGTGGCGACAGCGAAGCGCGATTCCTGCTGTTGCGGGCCCAGGCGCTGCCGGAATGGGAGTTCGAGCGTCGGGCCGATTGCATCGCCGCCGCCGCCGAACTGGGACGCCGGCGGCGAGATATGCGCCTCGTGGACGAGGCGGTGGAGCTCAAACGAGGCCGCGGCAGGCGTCGAATGAATTTCTTCGATTGGATGGATGCTGCTGATGAGGACGCTTTCTCCATGAGCACAGAGCAGGTGAGTGCGGTGCTTCAAAGGGAAAAGCAGTCGCCCCGGTTTCCTGCTTATGAGTCTCGTCCGATTGCTGATCCTTTCGAGGAAGATGCGTTCTTTGATGATGAGGAAGCCGAGGAAGCCAGTGACGTACCCAGCTTCGAAGAGATTGGCCGGCTGCTGGTCGAAGGCGGCGACTCGAAAACGCGGGGGAGGAACGAGAAACCCAGCTTCGAAGAGATTGCTCGGCTTCTTCTGGATAAGGCTGAGGCCGAGGCGAAGAAAAAACGACGCCAGAAGGGCCGCCCTCCTGTACCGGAGCAAGGAGATTTGTTTTGAGTAGGCACCGACAGGGAGTCATCGCTGCACACGAAGATCCTCGGGAGATTCTTGGTGTGGCGCCGAATGCCGGCGACGAGGAGATCCGCGCCGCCTATCTGCGTAAAGTGAAGGAGAATCCGCCGGACCGCTCGGCGGCCGCCTTTGAACGCATTCGCGACGCGTACGAAATCCTGCGGGACCCGCGCCGCCGGGCGCTCTACATGTTGCTCTCGGGGGATCCCGAAGCTCCTTTGGTCTCTTTGCTGCCGGCCCAAACCCCGGAGAGAAGGTTTACAGGGCCTGGCCCGTGGTTGGCAGTCCTGAGGGAGAAGTAAGCGTGGATCGCGAAGAGATGTTGCGCCGGTTCGAAGGTTGGCTCGACAGCGTGTTAGCTCTCGAGGAACCGCCGCAGGGCATCGCTGCCGAACTGCTCTCTGCCCTTACTGTGGAAGCGGGAGCCAGCGGCGATGGCCAATGCGATCTCTACTCGATGTGGGCGGCAGTTACGGCTCTGACCCAGGAGGTAAAACTTCAGGGGCGGACTTTCAAGCAACTGAGCGAGACGCTTGCGCCTGTCGCCGATTTGGCGCCGCAGCTACCGGAGGCACAACGGAAGGCGCAAGAACAGGCGCGCCGTGAATTGCTGGACGTGTTCCTGGACCTTCGGGACCGCCTGGCCCGGGGGCTCGAGGCAAGCCGCACCAGCCAGGCGAAGATGCGGGAATCTCAACTCTCGACCTGGACGGCCCGGCTGCTCGCCCGACACGTGTCCTTCCGCTACGCCTCTGAGGCCTTGGCCGCGCTCGAAGAGGGCTATCGAATAAGCATGGACCGGCTCGATGACGTTCTTGCCCAATTCGATGTGCGGGAGATTACATGTCTCGGTCAGCCTTTTGACCCGCGGTCGATGCACGTTGTGGATGTCGAAGAGACCGCCGAGGCAGACGAGGGGACGGTGGTCGAAGTCTACCGGGTTGGCTACGAATGGCAAGGCGCAGTGCATCGTCCGGCACAAGTGAAGGTGGCGCGCAGCCCGGCGAAAATTTCACCAGGAGACGCTGAGGATGAATGAGCTGATCGCAGGCATCGATCTGGGAACCACAAATTCCGAAATAGCAGCCATCATTAGCGAGAGGGTGCAAGTACTGGGCCCTGAAGCCAACAAGATGTTGCCCTCGTGTGTGGGCTTCTCTCCCGCCGGGGAGCTTTTGGTGGGCCAGGCGGCTCGCCACCAACAATTGCTCTACCCGGAGCTTACCGTGCGCAGCATCAAGCGCAAGATGGGTTCGGCCGAGATGGTAAGGCTAGGGGAGAAGAGCTTTACACCCCAGGAGATTTCGGCGCTCATCCTTCGCGAGCTGGTGGAATGGGCAGGACGCGATTTGAGCCGGCCTGTCGAAAAGGCCGTCATCACTGTCCCGGCCTATTTCTCCGACGCCCAGCGCAACGCCACTCGCGAGGCCGGAGCGCTGGCAGGCTTGGAAGTGGTGCGAATCCTCAATGAGCCAACCGCCGCCAGCCTTGCTTACGGCTTCGGCGATGCCTCACACCACACCGCCATGGTCTACGACCTCGGCGGCGGCACCTTCGACGTCTCCATCGTCAGCGTTGAAGGGGACGTCACCGAAGTGCTCGCCAGTCACGGTAATAATCAGCTGGGTGGCGACGATTTTGATGACCTTTTGCTGGAACGCCTGGAGCGCGAATTCCAGCGGCAATATAGCATTGATCTTCGCCATGGACACGCTTCCGCCCATGCCCGGCTCTGGTGGGCAGCCGAAGAGGCCAAGAAGAAGCTCAGCTTCGAACCCTACGCCCGGGTGCGGGAAGAAGCGTTGGTTACTGATAACGGTAAGCCCTTGCACCTCGACCTCGAGCTTTCTCGCTCCGAATACGAGGAGATGATCCGGCCGCTGATTGAGTCCACGCTCGATAGTGTTTCCAAAGCGCTCAGCGATGCACGGAAGAGCCCCGGCGATTTGGACGCCATTCTTCTGGTCGGCGGCTCTACACGGACGCCGCTGGTCTCCCGGCGGTTGCAGGAGTTGACCCATTTGGAGCCGCGGCAGGACGTGCACCCCGACTTGTGTGTAGCCCTGGGGGCGGGGGTGCTCGCTTCTCGCCTTGCCGGGCACGAAGTGGAGCGCGTGCTGGTGGATATCTCTCCTTTTTCCTTCGGTCCGTCTTATCTGGGAGAGCGTGGCGGTTTCCCCTACCTCCATTGCTACCATCCCATTATTCATCGCAACACGCCGCTCCCGGTGACGCGTACCGACACTTACTTCACGGCGCATCCGTATCAAACCGAGGTGGACATTGAGATCTATCAAGGGGAGGATGAAGACGCGCTTAAGAACATTCTGGTGGGTGATTTCCGTATCCAAGGTTTGCGGGCGACCGAAACGCCGAACGAAGTGCTGTGCCGCATGAGCCTGGATGTGGACGGCATCCTGCACGTCACGGCCATCGAGAAGGAGACGGGCAAATCCAAACACATCACGATTGCCCGAGCGCTGCTTGCCCGCACCCCGTTTGAGATCGCGGAAGCGCGAGAGCGGCTGAAAGCGCTCTATTCCTCTCGCACCGAGGATCGCTGGGAAAAGGATGAGGAGGAAGTCGACTCGGGAGAGGAGGCCGTCCCGAGCGAAGCAGGCTCCGGTGAGTCCAAAGGCATGGCTACCGCCGTCCCTGGGATATCGGTGGAGGCCGAGCGAGAAGCGAACGAACTGGTTGAACAATCGCGTCGCCTGCTGGATACGATGCATCCGGAGGATAAGGAGGAAGCGATTGGGCTGCACGAGAGGATCAACGCCGCCATCTCCTCGAATGACCCTCATGCCTTGAAGGAGGCCGTCGCGGCCCTGCGCGAACTGCTGTTTTTTGTGGAGGGCCATTGATCGAGCGTGAGGAATTTCCCAGGTGCCCCGTCTGCCAGGCACGCTTCCGAGAATCGCGCACCTGCTCGCGTTGCGGCGCCGATCTTGTTCCCCTGATGAATCTGATCGCGAGGGCCTACCGCCTTCGCCTGGAGGCCAGGAAGGCCTTGCAGGCGGGCGACTTCGAGCGAGCCCGGAAACTGGCCTCGGAAGCCCAGACTTTGTGCTCCACCTCGAAGGGAGAAGGTTTGCGGCTGCTTAGTTCGTGGCTGCTTGTATCAGGGCACGGCTTCAGCCGTGCTGCTCCAATGCCTTAAGTTAGCGGGCTTTAGCCCCTGGCGCCTTTCGTTTTGCCAAATAGGTGAAGCAGTAGGGAAACTCTTCTGCCGAATCCGCCAGGCCTGACCACCCTCATCGACCCATCCTTGCATCCAGCTACGTAACTCGATGAAACAATTATAAATAGAAGGCTTGACATTCGCTCGATTCAGCTTACCGTGGATATTCCGGACGATCCCTCCCAGATAAGCGAGCAAGTCCGTGCGGAGGTCGGGTGTGAGGAGTGGCTGGCGGTCCTTGGTGGAAAAGATGACATGGGTGAGCAGTTGGCGAAGGTGTGAGCCATCGTCTGTCGCCCCTCCGGGGCTGGCACCATCTTAACCCAACTCTTCGTCCCAAACGGGCTCACGCCGTGGGCTATTCTCTATCGGTCCTCCGGGCCTGAGACGTCATCTACCAGGACCGTCAAATGTAGAAAGGCCGGCCCCGTGCCCGCCCTCTCTAGCCTACGGGCTCGCCAAAGGCTCGGTAACGGACTCCACTTTTTTTGTAGGCTACATCGCCGCCGCGATCTTCGCTTATCGCAACTAGCCGTGTATACAGTACATATTGACAAATTACGACCATATGATACATCCCGACCTACCAGTTTCCAAACCCGAATCCTTGATGGATCGCAAAACCATTTCCCCCTTTCCCCATTTCGCCATTTACCCTACCTGGCTCAAGCCGAATCCTTAATGGAACGCAAATGCCTAGGCAACCCATTCCAAACTTCAAAGTCAAGGTATAATAGTAGGAGTTGCCGGTTTGGGAAGGCCGCCCTTCGCACACAACAGACTAACCAAGGGCTCCGAAGCCGTGAAGTAATTCCCAAGACCCACCACAGAGACACAGAGTCACAGAGAGAGCGGCATGGAGATAGAAACCTGGCAACAACAAAGAGATGTAAAACCAACGGAAAAGTTCAGGGTTTGGAAAGAAGCTCTAGTTATCCGCTCTCGCCTGCTCCGTTGTTTCAATTTTGTCTTTCTTGGTGTCTCTGTACCTCTGTGGTAGCGGCGTCGATTTTTCAGCGTTGCCACGCACTTGATATCCTGCGACGGGAACAAGATTCTCGCCGGTATCGGAGTTAATACGATGGGATATGGAAAGCGAATCTCTTATGCCTTGCGCTGCTTCTTCGCCGTTCTGTTACGTGGTGAGATACCGCAGGACATTGCATCGAAGCTAGCGAAGACTTCGACTGTTGCTCCCACAACCGCATCTACTGCGGAGCCGCGTGTGGTGTCGAGGACCGAAGAAGCGGAGTCGTTTGACCGAGCAGTGCAGATGCTTGCCTTGCTGCAACGCGACGGGCGACTGGTCGACTTCTTGGCTGAGGACGTAACGCCCTACCCCGATAGCCAACTCGGCGCCGCGGTGCGAACTGTCCACGAGAGCTGCCGGCAGGTGCTGGAACGCTACGTAAAGCTCGAACCAGTCGTCAGCTCTGAGGAGGACCAGCCGTTCACCGTGCCGGCCGGGTTTGACCCAGCTTCCATTAAGCTGATCGGGAACGTCACGGGGAAGCCGCCTCTCCGGGGCATGCTAAGACATCGAGGGTGGCGCGCAACGCAGGTGAAATTGCCCTCTTTGCCCGAGGGGACGGGTCGGTCCGTCGTTGCCCCTGCCGAGGTTGAGATTCCTTAAGGAGGATATTTGGACGCGCGATACACTGTTGGTATCGACTTGGGCACTACCAATTCGGCGCTCGCCTACTGCGAAGCTGCCGCCGCCGAAGAAGATGGACGGATCGGGGTGCAGGGAATCCCCCAGCTCGTCAATCCGAACGAAGTGGCGGAACGCACATTGCTGCCCTCTTTTCTTTATTTACCGGGTGACCTGGACTTTCCGAAGGGTAGCCTTGCCTTACCCTGGGAGCGGGAACCGAGGTTCGTGATTGGCGAACTGGCGCGTAAGCGCGGCGCCGAGAGCCCGAGTCGGGTGGTAGCATCAGCCAAGTCGTGGCTTTGTTACGCTGCGGTGAAACGGACGGCACCCATCTTACCCTGGCAGGCCCCGGAAGACGTCCCCAAGCTTTCCCCGGTTGAGGCCTCTTCACAGTTCTTGCAGCACCTCCGTAGCGCATGGGACAGCAATCATGCGAAGAGGAAAGCGGAACTCGTCTTGAGCGAGCAGGAAGTGCTGCTGACGGTGCCTGCCTCGTTCGATGAAGAGGCCCGGGAGCTCACAGTGCGGGCTGCAGGGCAGGCTGGTTTGAAGCACGTGACCTTGCTCGAAGAACCCCAGGCTGC
>DATJKY010000515.1:0-2880 GCA_035490955.1 Terriglobia bacterium
AAAAACTCAACTCCTCCTAGGAAGATCGTGCGCCCTTATAGCCAGATACTCTAATATCAAGCGGGTTCTGTGCCACAAAGGCTTCAGCTTCATGAAGGTGGAACACGCCTTCGGTGCAGCCAAGAGCCCGTGTACAGGACGCACCCATAGCACTGGCGAAGCGCAGCGTCGACTCCAGCGACCATTCTTCAAGCAGTCCGGTAACAAAGCCGGCGTCGAAGGCATCTCCCGCGCCCGATTCATCGACGCAGTCTACCTGGTAAGCTCCGACGCGGATGACCTGATCGCGGTGACGGGCCAACGCGCCGCGTTGACCCATAGTGATTACCACCACACAGTCCGGATTCAGCCGGGACAGGACTTCGGCTTGGTCGCTCGGGTCAGTCCTTCCGGTCAGAGCTCGTGCTTCGTCGTCGTTAGGGAGAAAGGCGTCCGTGTAATGCAGTGCCGGCTCTATCTGGTCCAAGGGAGCCGGGACTCCGGCCCCAATCACGACATCCAGCACCGTCTTAACCCGGCGCGTCTTGGCTTCACGAAAGAGCTGGACAAGATCCTGAGGGCCGAACTCCGGCATAACCATGTAGCCGCCGACGTAGAGGAGGCGGACGCCGTCCAGTGTGGTGAGGTCAATGTCCTCGAAACGGAAGTCCGCGTTAGCACCAATGGTATGTAGAAATCGGCGGTCCTCGCCCCGAACGTTGACGATGTAGGTGGTGGACGTAGGATGCGTGGAGCTTTTGCGCAGTGCGAAAGTGTCCACGCCGAGACGCTCCAGGTCCTTCTTGACAAAGTCGCCCAACAGATCTTCGCCCACCTTACCGACCACCCGTACCTTACGCCCCAGCCGTCGCAGGCAGACGGCAGTGTTGGCTGCGCATCCTCCGGCGCTCAGCTGGTATCGATCAACCAGCCTCAGTTCGCCCGCCGCTGGCAGAGAATCAATCGGGCTGGCAAAGATGTCAGCAACTAGAATGCCCAGACAGACAACATCCATGGTCATCGTCCTAGCGCGGCTTTGGGCGCGACGAACCCTAGAGTGTGCGCTACCGGCCAGCACAGCATGTCTTCCGCGCTTGAAGCGCACACAGCGGCTTTAGTGTGGCAAGACGAGATCCCTCACCGCAGACACAATTCTTTCAACGGAGGGTACGTAGAAGTTTTCCATGATGGGGGCAAACGGAACCGGAGCGTCTGGAGCTGCGATGCGCCGGATCGGGCCGTCCAGATAGCCCACGCACGTGTCTGCCACTCGGGCCGCAACCTCCGCTCCCCACCCACCGGTGAGGTTGTCCTCTTCAGCGATAATCAGCCTTCCAGTTTTGCCGACCGATTCGAAAACGGTCGACCAGTCAAACGGCACCAGCGTGCGAATATCAATCACCTCGACATCGATGCCTTCGCCCTGTAGGATGTGAGCGGCTTGCATCGATTTGTGCACCATCAAAAGGTTGGCCACCAGCGTCACGTCGTGGCCCGGGCGGAGCACCTTCGCTTGGCCGAAAGGAATCAGGTACTCTTCCTTGGGAACCGTGCCGAGGACCTGGAGTCCGCCTTTCTCCTTCCTGGCTCCTTTGCTCCCATAAAGCAACTTGTGCTCGAAGAATATAACTGGATTATCGTCACGGATCGCCGTTTTCAACAAGCCCTTGCCGTCATAGGGATTCGAGGGGCATGCCACCTTCAAGCCCGGCACGTGCATGAAGAACGCCTCCAGCGACTGCCCGTGCTGGGACCCGCGAGTCGTAGCACCAAGGGGAGCGCGAAAGACCATGGGAACAGTGAGCCTGCCCCCTGACATATAGCGAAGCTTCGCGGCGTTGTTGGCCAGTTGGTCCATGGCCAGAAACAGGAAATCTCCGTACTGCACGTCGGCGACGGGGCGCATACCGCCCAAAGCCGCACCGATGGCAACGCCGGCGATCGCTGCCTCGGAGATCGGCGTATCCATGACGCGGCGGTGGCCAAACTCTTCCGACAAACCGAGCGTCACGGTGAAGGCTCCGCCGAAGCCGCCCTCAACGCCGATGTCCTCGCCGAGCAAGACCACTCGTTCGTCGAGGAGCATTTCCTCCCGCAGCGCCTCGCGCAGTGCCTCAACCATGGTCAATTGGCGCACTTCAGACTCCGGGACGGCTGGCGAGCTATCAGGCGAAGACATCATTGAGGCAGTCCTCCGGTTGCGGGTCGGGGCTCTGCTCAGCCAGGGCAACCGCTTCCTCGAGCTCCCTTTCGATAGCCGATTTGATCTCCGCGATGCCCTCCGGCTTCAACACTCCTTCAGTGAGGAGCTTTGTCTCGTATCGGGTGATGGGATCTCTTTGCTTCCAGGCTGTAACTTCCTCTGTGCTGCGGTAGTGACCCGGATCGCTCCGGGAGTGGCCCGCAAACCGATAGGTTTCGAGCTCGAGAAGAGTGGGCCCTAGGCCAGTCCTCGCCCGATGCGCGGCCTTCATCATGGTCTCATAGACCCTTTCCACGTTATTGCCGTCCACGGTCTCGGCTGGAATGCCATATGCGGCACCCCGTTCACTGACGTGTTTTACTTTCATCACTTTTTCGACCGCGGTTGAAGCTGCGTACCGATTGTTTTCGCAGACAAAGACAACGGGCAGCTCCCAGATCGCGGCCATGTTGATGCCCTCATGGAACGTGCCGATGTTTGTGGCTCCATCACCGAAGAAACAGGCGACGATGTTGGGCCGCTTGAGGTATTGGAATGCCAGGGCGTATCCGGCGGCAAGCGGAATTGCGCCACCCACGATGGCAATAGCGGGCAGCATGCCGGCATCACGATCGCCAATGTGCATCGACCCGCCCTTGCCCCGGCAGCACCCAGTCTCTTTCGCGAAGAGTTCCGCCATGATGCTCTTCACGGCTACC
>DATJKY010000516.1:0-13191 GCA_035490955.1 Terriglobia bacterium
TCTTCCCTAGCGGCACTGGCTCTACCTTCAATCCCACCGCCGGCGTTTGGGGCGATACGGGTGAATTCGGCGACGTCGGTGTTCTGGGAACGGCAGATGACGCGAACGCTTTGTCAGGAACCAATAACAGTTCAACCTTCACCACACTTTTTCTAGACAATACTACATCTGGCCCCTCTGGTCTCGTCTTGTTTGCTACCAGTCAGACAGTTGGTGGAAATTGCAACATCGACGTCGGCGGCAACCTGGCCTGCACGGGCGCCATCAGTGGGGCTGCAAAGAACTTCAAAATCGATCATCCTTTGGATCCTGCCAACAAGTATCTGGTCCATGCCTCGGTGGAATCCTCTGAGATGATGAACATCTACACGGGCAACATCGTCACCGATGCACGGGGCGAAGCGACGGTGTCATTGCCGGAGTGGTTTGAGGCCCTCAACACCGACTTCCGCTACCAGTTGACGGTGGTCGGACAGTTCGCGCAAGCCATCGTGGCCCGCGAGATTGAAAACCACCAGTTCCAGATCAAGACCAGTGCGCCCAACGTGAAAGTTTCCTGGCAGGTTACCGGCGTGCGCCAGGATGCTTATTCCAAAGCGCACCCGCTCGTGGTCGAGCAGGAAAAGGACGAACAACAGCGCGGCAACTACATTCATCCCCAGCTTTACGGAGCGCCAGTGGAAAAGCAGATCGAGTTGGCAAGCCATCCGGAGATGAAGCGCAGCAAGGAGCAACGGGCGCGGCCTGTCGCGGCCCCCAAGCCTCAACACTAACCCATATGAGCAATTGCACTCACGCGGCGCTTCGCGCTCGCCCTGAAGGGAACCGCCAAGCGGTGGGTGAGGGGTCGGATTCCAAGCGGACCACTCACTCAAAGTTCGTAGTCCTCACTAACAGCCTCACTTGGCTGGGCGGTCGCCGAAGCGACGTCCGCCCAGCCGAATGGGTTGTTGTTTTCGGTATCGGAAGCGGATGGACCTAGTCGTCTGTAACGAATTGCAGATCCTCGCCAGCCTCGGTTGCCCAATTACCGGGATCAGCGCTGCGCCAGAGCTTCAACCTAAGCGCGGAAGAGATGTCAATCGGTATTTCGAGATAACCCCCAAAAGGAGAAATGGAAATGAGTACGTATTCATCTATCGAAAGCCCGTGGCTGTCAGAATCCCTCATACCGAAGATTAAAGATGTAAGCGGAACGGCTTTCGTCGTGGCAGAGTTCCGGGCCCTAGAGAATGACGAAGCCTACCCGTTGTATCGGGATCCGGTTGTGAGGCTATTCCTCAATGAGGACACGAGGGAAGCGGCCGAACGTGTCGCCAGCAGCTTCCCACCTATAAGAGAGGCGGTTAGGATCAGAACCAAATACTACGATGACGTGCTGGAAAAGCAACTTCGATCGGGTTTCCAGCAAGTCGTCCTTCTCGGATCCGGTCTGGATACGAGAGCAGTGAGAAAAGCGGCCGGCGGCGTCACCTACTTTGAGATCGACGATAGGGCCACGCTGAGCTTAAAGCGGACCTGTTATGAAGAATACCGTATTCAGGCCAACGTGCGGTTCCTTCCGGGCAATTATGTGACCGATGGCTTGATCCGTTTGCTCGAGGAAGCGGATTTTGACTTCGATTTGCCAACGTATCTCATTTGGGAAGGCAACACAATGTACTTACCGATGAGATCTGTCAAACAAACTCTGATCCAACTCAGGACACAGCTCAGGCAATTTCGCTTGTCATTCGATTACATGGCTGAAGAGGTGATTTCGAAAACGACGGGCGATGCTGGCATAACCAGGCTCGCTGAGAGCTTCTCAAACATGGGCGCGCCGTGGGTGTCCGGCATCCGTGATCTACAAGCCTTAGCGGACGAAATGAATTTAAGGGTGATTGAGAACTTCAAGATGGCTGAGCTTCATAAGGCCTATTGGCCTGGTCGTCGATTAGCTTCTCCCGTTTTCTAAGCCCTCAGACTCCTTGCAGGCTGCTGAAAAAACCTCCGTGCATGTCATCCTGAGCGGAGTGAAGGATCTGCTTTTTGTTTGTTTTCAATGAGGAACAGCAGATGCTTCGCTGCGCTCAGCATGACAGATCCCCTTTTTCAGCAGCCTGCTACCACTGTACATACCGAGTAGAAGTTGAAGACTCCGTGAAGAGAACGTCGCGCCGGCGTTAGTCGGCCTTGTCGGTATCCGTTTGGTGCCAGGGGCACGAAGAGCTTCGGGCTTTCAAAACCTATTTATCCAAGGAGAGATCAACCATGTATCGAATCAAAGTTAGAGTATCAGGCAGACTCAGTGAAATGCTGACGCGCGGCCGCGGACGCGTTGTGCGGACCCCTAAGGGTGACATTTGCGTCTTCCCCTCGCTCACAGTTGCGGAAGAGGTAGCAAAGTTCTTGGCCAGGTACGGCCTTCTTGGCTGACTCTGGTGATATGCAGAGTGGAAACATAAAGTGGCAGTAACTGCTGCCGCTCCTATGCTTCAAAAGAGGGAGAGTCGATCGTGCAGCTATGTGGGTTTTTCCCGTCCCCTCGTCAGAATGGGGAGGACGGGGCTTTCCGGTGGGGGGAATGGTCAGTGAGTTTCGATCTTCGGCAAGCGTGAGTGCGGTGGCTGCCCCTTTCAAAGAAGGAGAGAATCGGTGGGCTTGAGACTCCGCGTGGTGGGGTCAATCTGCAGTCCCATGGCTTCCAGGGCAGTGACACCCAGAAGCGGCTCATCCCCAGGCTCGGCAAAGACCACAGGCGCGCCGCTCATGTAACCGTTCCACCGGAAGAAGGCCACGCCTACATAACGTTCGATAGTCTGGCCATTAGCCAGGCGAAAGACACGCTGGAACTGCCTGGGAATTCTTAGCCTCTCGAGGATCTCGCGCGGCACTACGCTGTTTAGGGCCCCTGTGTCAACTAACAGCTCCACCTCTTCTGAGCGATCCAGTTCAACAGGATGCGAGACCGTGAAATGGAGGCGAGTGAAACCCATAACCTTCCTCAAAGAATTATAACACTGCGGCTTCCGCCCGGGCTGCAAGCGCTTTGATTCCATAATGGGGCTCACTGACCTTGCCATTCTATTTCTTGTCCTCGGGACGGCCCCTTTTTACGGATTACCGGTCCCCACGCTTGGAGCACTTACGAGATCAAGGGCAGCCCATGGCTTGCTTTACCTCACGAAGAATGGAATGCTCGCCCCTAACTCTCGAACTGGATCGTCACCCCCATCTTCTTGCTCGGATAAATGCCCGCACACGTTGCGACGACCGCCGCCCACACGTCGAGCAGGCTCGGATGCTCGTATCTGTGCACGGAGGAACCCCCACCGTCAGGCCGTGCGGTCGCAGCAAAGCTCCGAAGCCATCGTCGGCATTTCAAGAAAACATTTCCGGAAGTCCGGCAACCTGCTTAATGCTGGTGAAGGAAGCCATCCACGGGGAAGCCGAACTGTGGAAGGACCGTTACTCGTACCGCAGCGCCACCATCGGATCGACCTTCGTCGCCCGACGCGCCGGGATGTAAGTGGCTGCCGCGGCGACGGCCAGTAGAAGCGCACTGACGATGGCGAACGTCGGCGGATCGTTCGGGCTAACACCAAAAAGCAGACTCTTCATCGCCTCGGTAAGCCACACCGCTCCCATAAGCCCGATGACAATCCTCATCACGACCAGGCTCAATCCTTGACGGAGAACGAGTGAGAGCACGTCGCCGGCGCGCGCTCCCAGCGCCATGCGGATGCCAATCTCGTGCACGCGCTGGCCGACGGCATAGGACATCACGCCGTAGATGCCGATCGCGGCCAGGAGCATGGCAAGACTAGCGAAGATGCGGAGCAGCACCATATTGAAACGGTTGCGCGCAGTCGATTGCACGAGCACTTCATCCATGGACCGGACATGCGCCACCGGCAGCCCGCCGCTCGCGATGCGAAGCTCTCGTTGGATGTCGGTGCTGAGTGACCTCCATGGAAGGTACGCACGTCCTATTCCCGCTGGATCGATCAGAACAAGGTCGTTCGGAAAGCAACTGGCAGACAGTAGAGCGTTACAGCAGGCAGGGAGGTGGCATCTGGCTATAGCCGAACCGCCAAAGCCGGAATCTCACGCGGATTCAGTAACATCCATTTTTGCCGCCTCGCACCATCCCGAAGGAACCCGTAGGCGTTGGAATTGTTCTTCTGTTCTTCACACAAAAGCAGATTACTCGTCGGTCGCCGCGACGACCTCCCCGGAATGACCAGTTTGGTTACACGCCTCCTTAATGAGCTCTTGCAGGAGTTGGAGAGCCTCAGCTTCCGATTTTGAGGCCAGGGCGCGCTTGAGCGCCTTGATGGTCGCTGTCAGATTCTGCCCCTCCGCCTCATACAGTTCGTACATCATCGGGTAGTACCTGGTGTAGGTCTCATCGAAGGCGAGGCCGGCGTTGTTGTTGGCGGCCAGACACTTATTGAAGGATCGCGGGTCAGGGCTGATGGCCTGGCAGGACTGATGGATCTCCTGAAAGAGGCTTTCTTTCTGCGCCAGCGCCGCCGCTTCCGGCACCTCACCTGCTTGTACTGCGGCGTACAATTGCCCCACTCGCGCGTGGTAACTGTTTACGATGGTGGCCTTCCGCCGGAAAAGTTCCGGCTCGCGCAAAAGGTTGCGGTAGACGTCGGAATCAGCGCCGAATTTCTCCCGCGCAACCTCGCCGGCGGTAAGGAACCCGATCAGGGTTGACGCAGCCTCGTTAAGTGTTGCCGGGAGCTTACGCAGGTCCTCGCTGCCATGGAAATCTTCGTGAGGAACGACCACCAGAAACCGCTCCGTTGAGGCGTGCTGCAGCGCGGACGTGAGAGGCGTCTTTCCACTGCCGACGGCCTCAATGGGGTAGAAAAAGACGTCGAATTTCGCCGTATCCAGAGTGCAGCCATCTTTCGTACCGGTACTCAGCTTGAGCCCCTCGTAGGACTCGGGCAGTTCCAGCTTTCCCGTGTAGTAGCAGCGGTAGTCGGCAACCTTCTCGTCAGAGGGGCGGCTGAAGTTCTCGGTCTTCCGGAATCCTAGCTTTTTCTCCAAATGTTTGAGGGCGCCGACAAGATCCTGCGACGTAGAGTCGGGCGACGACGTCTCCTCCCTCGCCCGGGCCTGGCCGGGGGACGCGAGGCTTAGGGCGATGACGAAGACTACGCAAGCCCTTGCCGCGACCGATAAATTGGCCCTTCTGGGACCCATGAAAACTCCTCCGTCAGCGCGAACGTCTGCAGTTGGCAAAGAACATTGTAACTCAGGATTCGTTGTGCTGTAGAATGTGTGTACTTGAGGACTGATCCCACTCCAAAAGCAGTAGCGCGACCCGCAAAGCGATGGGTGTCGGTCAAAACTTTCCGCGCGCTTCGCTACCGCGACTTCCGGCTGTTGTGGATTGGCCTTCTGACCTCCGCGGTCGGAACCTGGATGCAGATCGTGGCCCAGAGCCTGCTCGTCCTTAAGATCACACACGGTTCGGCATTCGCGTTGGGTAGTGTATCCCTGGCGCAAGCCTTATCGTTCCTGCTGTTCGCCCTCATCGGTGGGGGCGTCGCTGACCACTTCGACAAACGGCGCCTGCTCCTCTGCACGCAGAGCGTTTCCGCCGGGCTCGCTATCCTGCTAGGTATCCTTACTCTGACTGGCGTCATCCAGTTGTGGATGATTCTCATCCTGGCGTTCCTGAACGGGACCGTGCTGAGTTTTGATCAGCCGGCGCGAGCGGCGCTCGTTCCCATGCTGGTCCCTGCCGAGGATCTGATGAACGCCATCAGCTTACAGTCAATGGTATTCAATGGTGCGTCAACATTGGGTCCCGCTTTAGCGGGAGTGGGAGTGGGGGCGCTGGGATACGCGGGCAACTTCTTTCTCAACGGCGCAAGTTTCCTGGGCGTGATCGTCGCTTTGTCCGTCATGCATGTGCCGGCCACCACAAATCGTGCCCATCCGCAGCCCATGATTGCGGCCATTCGCGCCGCGCTGGGCACTGTGCGGTGCGACGCGGTCTTGCCTTGGGTCCTGTCCGGATACGGGGCCCTGTTGTTTCTCGGTCCGTCATCGGCTCTGATCCTGCCCGTTTATGCCGTGAACGTGTTACATGTCGGCCCCGAGCGGCTCGGCCTGCTATTCTCGTGCTTTGGGCTGGGGAGTATCCTCGGAAGTCTGATGCTGGCAACGCTCGGCTACAGTGTCGGCAAGGGACATCTCTACTTCTGCGGCATCCTGGTTTGGGTTAGCGCACTTACGGTTTTCGCCCTTAGCCATTTGCTGTGGGTTTCCATGATCGCGCTGGTTGCGTTCGGCGCCGGGCAGATCTTCACCGGAACAACGACGATCACGCTGCTGCAAACGCGGGTGCCGGAGCAAATGCGGGGGCGGGTGATGAGCCTGAACACGCTGCTCATCATGGGCGTCCGGCCGCTGGGCGACTTCCCCGCCGGCGCGTTGATCTCGGCAATCGGCGCACCGGAGACGGTACTCCTGAGTGCGGGTCTCGTCGCCGGGTATGGAGCGCTCGTCTCCCTGAGGCGCCCAGCCGTGCGCGCCGCCTAGCCTGGGTTTGCTCGGCCAACCCTTACCCCGTGGTTCGCCTTCTAACAGCTTTGTTTGCGTAGGCCCATATGAACCTGGTCACTCTCAGACGCAAGATCCGAGGTGTTAATCGGCGATTCCGGGAAGCGCGGATGTTTGCCAAAGCGATGCGCTCTCCGCGCCATCCCATTCAGGCGCATATCATTCCCATCCGGCGTTGTAACCTCTCGTGCACCTACTGCAACGAGTTTGATGATCACTCGGCGCCCGTGGCAACGCTCGAGATGCTGCGACGCATCGACCTATTGGCGCGGCTCGGCACGACCATCATCACCATCAGTGGAGGCGAACCGCTGCTGCATCCCGACCTTGACGAGATCATCGGGCGCATTCGGCACAATGGCATCATTGCCACCCTCATCACCAACGGTTATCTGCTGACGGCCGAGCGCATCCAGCGGCTGAGCCGCGCCGGTCTCGAACACCTCGAGATCAGTATCGATAACCTGGTTCCCGACGAAGTGTCGAAGAAGAGCCTGAAAACTCTGGACAGGAAGCTACAACTGCTTGCGGAGCACGCAGACTTCGACGTGAACATCAATACCGTGCTCGGAACCGGCGTTCGCAACGCTTCGGATGCGCTGGCCGTCGCCCAGCGAGCCCGGGAGTGGGGCTTTCCGAGCACGGTGGGGATCGTCCACGACCGCCACGGCCGGCTTCGTCCGTTGAGCGACGAGCACCAGAAGGTTTACTTCGACCTGGTCAAGATAGAAAAGCGCCTCTACTCGCGGTACAATCAGTTTCAGCAGAACCTGGTTCGAGGCTTACCCAACGACTGGCACTGCCACGCCGGCAGCCGCTACCTCTACATCTGCGAGAATGGCTTGGTGCATTACTGCTCTCAACAGCGGGGTCGACCCGGCATTCCGCTGGAGCAGTACACCCAGCAAGACCTGGAACGCGAGTATCGCACCATCAAGTCCTGTGCCCCCTACTGCACTGTCTCCTGCGTTCACCAGACTGCTATGATGGACTACGTGCGCGAAAAGCCCTTGGAAGCAATTCCTCAATTCCTTCCTGCCACCCACGGAGCCGTCCAGGCGTTGGCGTGGCTCTTCATGAAGCCGGCAACGCGCCGCCTCTTCGCCAGGACGGCTTTGTGGATCCTGAAAGTGGACTAGGTCGGGACTAGCCCATAGCGGACTTCGCGAGATCTGGCCTATGACCTCACCGATTGTTGCTCCGCCACTCGCCGGAAACGTCCTTGGCTCTGGAGAAAACGATTTTGTCGTCGCCGAGTGGCGCGATCCCGGGACGCCGGCGGGGCCGCCGCGCCTGATTGCTCCGTTGCACCTCCACCGCAAGGACGATGAAGCGTGGTATATCCTGGAGGGAACGCTGCGGGTGCGGGTGGGCAACGAGGAAGTGGAGGCACGAGCCGGCTCAGGGGTTCTGGTTCCTCGCGGGACGCCGCACACCTATTGGAACCCGAGTTCAGAGCCGGCCCGGTACCTACTGGTGATGAGTGCGAACGTCTATCGCCTGATACAGGAAATCCACGCGATGAAGGAGCGCACTCCCGCGGCTCTGCACGCCGTCTTCCAGAACCACGATTCGGAGTTGCTCGAGTGACTCGCGCCCCAGGGCGAACGGCAAAGTGACCTGAACCTATTCACTTCAACGAAATTTACACAATGTGAATGCAGTAGGCAAGCGAAATGCTTGCTGTGCCGTGCGAGCAACGCATTTCGGCTGTGCGGCATAATAGTGAGAGTCCTGTGGACTTCGCAGCCAAGCTGACGATCGTGGCGGAATGCGGTATGCTTCTTCGTGGTTTGCGCCTCGAAAGGCACGTGCAATCCCGAAGGCCGGACGAAGGAGGGAACGCCATGAAACTCATGAATTTGGAATTTACCCGCATTGGACACGACACTTTTAAGATTGTCGGGTCGAAGGTGATTTACACCGACCCTTATAAAGTCACTCACAGGGACGAAGCAGACATCGTCCTCATCAGCCACGAGCACTTTGACCACTTGAGCCTGGAGGACTTGAACAGAGTGATCTACCCTGGCAGCACGATTCTGGCTAGCCCCCTGTGTAAGGATGGCCTCAAGGGAGTGAAAGTGAAGGACCTGCACTACATGGATCCCGGCGGCAAGCACTTAGTAGGTAAGGTCGAGGTCGAGTCCGTCCCCGCGTACAACATCAATAAGTTTCGCGAGCCGGGCCACGCCTTTCATCCTAAAGGGGAGAAGCGCCTAGGCTTTGTGTTCACTATGGACGGGACCAGGGTCTACTTCGCAGCCGACACCGATTTCATTCCGGAGATGAGGTCGATCAAATGCGACATCGCCCTGCTACCGGTTTCCGGCACCTACGTCATGACGGCCGATGAGGCTGCCGAAGCGGCAGGGGCGATTAATCCCAAGATCGCGGTGCCCATGCACTATGGCGCCATCGTGGGTGACGTTGCCGACGCCAAAAAGTTCAAGTCGCTCGTGAAGAACTGCGAGGTCGAAATCATTTAGCGATTGCGTGATTGAGCGATCGGGCGATTGATTGACATCGGGCGCACCGCTTCATTGGAGTCCAGCCCAGCAATAGCAACAGCCGGCCGGGACGCAATCACTCCATCTCTCAATCGCCCGATCACCAAGCACTCCATGACTTAATAGCACGATGACTCAATCTTTCAATGGCTGCTCGCCCACGCGAGGCCGTCGGCGAGGCCGCCGGCGTCGATGATCTTGTCGACTTGCCAGGTGTTGAGGTTGATGGCCGCAACCTTGCGGCTCTCATGGCAGGAAACATAGGCTACTTGATTGTCCGGACGCACCAGGACTTCCTGAGGCGACTTGGGGACGTCAATCGTTCTCGCCAGCTTCAGTGATTCGAGGTCGACAACTCCCACCTTGCCCGCACCCGGTAACGCCACCAACAACCAACGTCCGTCCAGCGTAGCGGCCGTACCGTAACCAGGAACAGGGAGCGGTACCCATGTTTTCACTGCATTGGTTGCCGTATCGATCACCGCGAGCTGTGGCTTGGTCTGATCGGCGGTGAAAGCCAGGCGGTCGTCCACAGAAAGCGAGATGCGTTGGGTCTCGCGGGAGACGGGGATGACGGCGATCACCTTTTTCGCCTCCAGGTCGATGGCGGACACTGTCCCCGGCCCTACGTTTGCCGTGTAGCCTCGTTTGCCGTCGCGTGTGATGGCCAGCGTGTGCGACTCCTTCTGGCCGGTGGGAATAGAATCGATAATCTTCAGCGTCTGCGGATCGATCACGTCGATGGAGTCCGTAAGTTCGGTGGTGATGTAGAGTAGCCCGTTCTTGGGACCAAACACCGCGCAATGCGGCCGCACCGGCCGACCAAAGTCGATGGTCTTTGTGGCCTGGCGGTCACCGACATCGATTACGGTCAGGGTTCGACCGTCGGTGCCGGGTTTGCCGACCCCCGAGTTCCCATAGATGGGAACGTAGGCAGTTCGGCCGTCCGGCGAAGCCACGACCTCATGGCCGGTTGTCCCCCCCACGGGCACCGTCGCAACCTGCCGTCCCGCGTCAGGATCGACAATCCCCAACGTCTGATCGCCCTTATTGGCGACCAGCAGCCAGCCGCCGGCCGTTGGGCTGCCAGCTGGCTGGGTCATAGCCCAAAGGATTGGACTGATTGCCATCATACCGACTAACCATGCAGTTGTTCGCAGGACCACTGACCACCTCCTCGCGCCGTTCTAACAGGCTGAGGAAAAAGCACCAGTCATGCCGAGCGCAGTGAGGCATCTGCTGTTTCTTGTTGAAAGCGAACACCTCGCTTCACTCGCGATGACATCGTCATGGTATCTTTCATCAGCCTGCTAAGCTAACACTCCTGGTCGTCTTCATCAGGATGTTCTCTCTTATGCCCTCTCGATAGTTGAAGCATCCTCACGCCTGACGGCACATTCCGGGCAGGGGCAAATTTGCCGCAGATAATCAAACGAATAGATACCGGAGGAGTGCCCATCATTCCAGTGGATCTGCACGGCGTACCGGCCTACTAGTTCTGCGCGTTCGGGCTTGAGCGGCTTCGCTCCGAACATCGGGAATGGGCTCGCCGCCTGCTTGGGCAATCCGGCCCCCCCGCAAGTCGCGCAGGGGCACTTGTCTCGGAGGTAGCGGTAAGGATAGGCGCTGGAGTGGCCATCTGACCACTTTACCGTTAGCGCATCGTTGCCTCCGGCAAGTTTAATGTTTTTGGGCACCGGCTTGGAATCAGTCAACATAGTGCACAATCACTCCAGACTGATCGTCTCCTCCGTTTGGAAGTTCACAACACAGATCTGCGCGGCGAGTGCCGCCGCCACGTCCTGGAAGGCCCTTCCCTGGGGTGTGGAGGAGTCCAGAGCCACCGGCTTTCCGGCGTCACTATTGATGCGAATCTCGACGTCGAGAGGAATCTCGCCCAGGAAGGGGAAACCGAGCTTGTTGCTGGCCTCACGGGCGCCGCCGTGGCCAAAAATATCATCCCGGTGCCCACAGCTCGGGCACACGTAGTAGCTCATGTTCTCCACAATGCCGAGAATGGGTACCTTGAGTTTTTGAAACATGGCAATAGCTTTGGATGCCACCGTCAGCGCCAGGTCCTGCGGCGTCGAGACGATCACCGCCCCGGTGAGGGGAATGCTCTGTGAAAGGCTCAATTGAATGTCCCCCGTTCCCGGAGGCAGATCCATCAGCAAGTAGTCCAACTCACGCCAGCGCACGTCTCCCAGAAACTGTTGCACCGTCTTGTGAAGCATCGGCCCGCGCCAAATGACGGCTTCTTCCTTAGGCAGGAAGTAAGCCATGGAAATCATCTTGACACCATACGCTACAGGCGGTTCGATCTTCCCTTCCACAACCTTGGGCTGTTCACTGCCGCCCATCAGAACAGGAACGCTAGGGCCATAGACATCCGTATCCATCAGACCCACCTTGGCGCCGGCGCGCTGGAGAGCCACCGCCAGGTTGGCCGCCACAGTGGACTTTCCTACCCCGCCCTTTCCGCTAGCCACGGCGATGGTGTTCTTCACGTCAGGAATAAGGCTGGACTTGGGACCCCTTCCACTGCTTACCTGAAACGTCAGCTTTACGTGTACATCGGAGACGCCCAGGGCCTTTACCGCTTGCTTGGCAGTCTCCACCATCTGCTCTTTTACCGGGCAGGCCGGACTACCCAATTCCATGGTGAAGGAAACCAGGTGGTTGCTTACTTCCAGATCCTTCACGAAGCCGAGCGTCACTATGTCACGATCCAGGTCCGGATCCTGAACGGCGCGCAGCGCATTCAAAATGTCTTCGGCGGTTATCCTACTTGGCATACTTGCTCCCGGAGCGCATCAAGCGGGCATACGAGGTTCTATTGTCCGGCGCGGCGAAAGGGTTGTCAAACCGGCGACGGGGGTTGACCTCCCGCTCAGGCGGCAGTCACCCTCCAGGCAAGCCGAGCTTACTTCAATCTCTGACCCTCGGGTGGCCCGCTGTTGGGCGGCATCTCGCCCGTCAAAGATTCCAGAAAAGCCTGCAGATCAGCGCGGTCCTGCCCGCTGAGCCAGATAGATTGGATTTCTTTGTCCCTGTAGCGGACGGGGTTGCCGCCGCGGATATAAAACCCGATCACGTCCTGGAGCGTCGCTCGACTGCCGTCGTGGAAGTAAGGCGCAGTCAGAGCCACGTTGCGCAGTGAGGGAGTTCTAAAGGCGCCCTTGTCTGCTTCGATGCGAGTAATGAGGTAGTGACCCAGGTCAACCGGGTCGTCGTTATCGCTGGTTGGGCCAACGCTATCATTGTGGAACTTGTTGTCGGTGAATAAAGCGTACTGATCGCCAATGCTGTGGCACGTTGCGCAGTTGCCCTCGGCAGGATTGCGAAAGACCTCCAAACCCCGCTTCGCCGATTCACTCAGGGCCGTAGGATCGTGCCCATAAAAGTAACGATCGAAGGGTGAGTTCCCGCAGAGCAGGGTTCGCTCGAATGAGGCAAGCGCTTTCCCCATTTCTTCGTAAGTCACAGGTCCGGGGCCAAACGCCTTTTCAAAGGCTGCGCGGTAGCTGGAATCAGCCATCACTCGCTCCACCGCACCCTGCAGCGTGTGGGCCATCTCGAGCGGATTCTGGACCGGCTCCCGAGCTTGGGCTTCCAGGCTCGGAGACCGGCCATCCCAGAAGAAAGCCTCGCGATAAGCAGCATTCAATAAGGACGGGGCGTTGCGCCGGCCCTTCTGCTGCCGGACGCCCTCGGCAAGCTGTCTGCCGTCCGAGAAGGCCAGTGCCGGCTTATGGCAGCTCGCGCAGGAAACCGTGTTGTCAACCGAGAGGCGAGGGTCATAGAAAAGCCGGCGGCCTAAGGCAATGGTTTCAGCGGTCGGCGGATTGTCCGGAGGAATAGGAAGCGGCGGCAGCCCCAGCGGAGACCTGATCTCAACCGGCATACCAATGGGGGCTGGCCTCCCCCCTGCCCGCAATACCGGACTTGCTCGAACCAGAAGGCCGACTAGAGCAAAGGCTACGATCGACGTCGCAACCAGAAAGGTCCTTCGTGGAGTCATTAAACCCTGTCCTCTCTCGTCGACTTATTATAACTTGCTCTCCGAAATCCTAATGGGCCGTCCTCATCTGCGCCTCAAGAAAGGCCAGTA
>DATJKY010000517.1:0-2298 GCA_035490955.1 Terriglobia bacterium
CAGTGATTCGCCAATGTGATAACGGGGAAATTTCTCCTTTTCGAGAAGGAGGGCATGACGACCATTACTCGCAAGGACCGCCGCTGCCGTCGAACCTGCAGGTCCACCTCCAATTACAATGACATCGTAGATATGGTTCCCGTACACGAACCGTCCCCCTGTTCCGAAAATAGCCGGCTGAACCGCCTCACCCGTCCCGCTTCGCGGGCCATCCCCTCCCCCAAAGGGGAGAGGGCTGTGGTCTGCTTGTTTTCATGCTGGGCAAGTGTCAGGTGTACCGCACGTTGCGATGTTGAGGTAGGAAAAACTCGTAGAGCAACCTGTCCACCTGCAATAGGCCGTCGCGGTTCAGCCGCACACTGTTTTGATCCAGCGTCAGAAAGCCTCGATCTCGCAACGCACTCAGAGGTCCGGCAAACCTCTGTTGAATATCGACTCCGAATTTGCCTTGGAAGTACGCTCGGCGGACATTACCGAGCTTCATTTGAAGGATCAGTTCTCGAATCATGCGTTCTTCGGGACTCGGCGTCAGGGCGCGGCGAATCGGCAGCATCCCTTCTTGCAGCCGGGTCATATAGGGCCCGAAGTCGGCCTCGTTCTGAAAGTGAGTGCCGCCGACATGAGAGAACGATGCCACACCGAGCCCGATCATATCCGCGCCCGTCCACAAGAGATTCCGGTAGAGAAAGTGGGTCCGCGAAGGATCTTTCACCGCTGTGTAGGCGCTGGTCACCGTATAGCCGGCCCTTTCCATCTCCGAGAAGGCGTAATCTACCCACTCGCGCTTCGTTTTCCAGTCGGCCCCAGGCGCGACGGTCTGCCCGGATGCCTTCATTTCCTGATAAATAGTCGTGTTATATGGCACTTCCATCTGATAGATGGTGACGCTGTCCGGTGCGAGCGCGATGGTCTTGCGAACGCATTCTCGCCAGTTGGTCGTGGTTTCGCCCATCATACCCGCGATCAGGTCGATATTGATCTGAGGAAAGCCGATGGAGCGCGCGAAGTGATAGGATCGATCAATTTCCTTCGCACCGTGGGCTCGTCCGTTAATCTGCAGGACGTGGTTGTCAAAATTCTCGACACCCAAGCTGAGACGCGTAACGCCCGTCCCCCTGATGATCCGAAGCTTGCCGCTGGTTAAGGTTCCGGGTTCGCACTCGAAGGTGACTTCCTCAGCTTCATCCCAAGTGAGCAGCTTCTTCATGGCGTCCACGAGGCGCCCAAGCTGGCGGGACGAAAGGAAGGAGGGCGTTCCACCACCGAAATAGATGAATTTCGGCTTCCTCGCGCCGATGAAGGGTTTCTGGGAGTAAAGCATCAGCTCGCGAATGGCAGCGTCGAGGTACCGCTCGATCTGGCCGGCGTCTTTATCCGTATAAACCCTGAAGTAGCAGAAGTGGCACCGCTTGCGGCAAAACGGGATGTGGAGGTATACGCCCAGTGGGGTTTGCGGCGCCGGAGCGCGGTTCAAAGCCTTGTGAGCTTCGTGCACGTGGTCCGGCGTCCAGAACGAGTAGGGAGGATAGTTGGAGACAAAGTAATTGCCGACCGTAGTTTCTTCCTCGAGACGCGCATCTTGGAGCGCTTCGGTCATCTTCTATCCTGTAGGGGCACCCCTTGTGGGTGCCCTCCTGATTGTGCGCCCTTGGCTGCTTTCTTGTGGCCTAAGGGCACCCACAAGGGGTGCCCCTACATCGTTAGTGCCGCGGCTGGCAACCGGATCAGTAGGCCGCTTCGTAGATCTCGAGGGCGGAAGCGACCCCTAAGGGTCTGGGATTGAATCGTCCCGTCCATTCTGCCGCGGCTTCCTCGGCCAACGCCGGCAGCGCCTCCCTCGGAATGCCCAGTTCCTGCAGCCGACCCGGCAAGCGTGCTGCCCCTCTCATGCGGGCCAAACGCCCGGCGAGATCGTCGCCTCCGAGTTGGCGATACAGCTCACCGTCCGACGCCTGATTCCACCGAACCACGTGCGCGAGCAACGCGGCAATGGCCACGCCATGCGTGATGCCGAAGCGCGCGGTTAGCGGATTGGCGCAGGCGTGCGTTGCGCCAAGCATGGAATGCTCGATGGCGATGCCCGCTAGGTGCGCCCCGAGCTGCATTGCTGCGCGCGCCTCAAGATCGTCTGGATTGAGGAGCACGCGCTCATAATTCGCCGCGAGGAGCCGCCACGCCGACCCCGCAAAAGATTCTGATGCTGCGTTGCGCCGAGTGGTTACATAGCTTTCCACCGCGTGTGAAATCGCGTCGTAGCCGGTGGCCGCAGTCACCTCAGGTGGCTGGGAGCGCGTCAGC
>DATJKY010000518.1:0-3070 GCA_035490955.1 Terriglobia bacterium
GGTCTTAAACTCCTTCACTTCCGGATTCAATGCCGCTGCCTCCAGCGCCCAGATGAGCGCCTCGCGCGTTTCCGCCGGATCGATGATGGCTTCCACCCAGAGCCGTGCCGCGGCGTAGCGCGGATCGGTCTGGTGCTCATAGGTGGCGAGAATGGAGTCGTAAAGCGCTTCCTTGTCCCGTTGGGTGAGCTTCTTCCCCTCACGTTCGAGCTGCTTAATCTTGATCTCCACCAACGTACCGGCCGCGGAGTCGCCGCTCATCACCGCATAGCGCGCCGTCGGCCAAGCGAAGATGAAGCGAGGGTCGTAGGCCTTGCCGCACATCGCATAGTGGCCGGCTCCGAAACTACCTCCGCAGATGACTGTGATTTTCGGTACCACGCTGTTGGAGACTGCATTCACCATCTTGGCGCCGGCGCGAATAATACCACTCCATTCCGCCTCTTTGCCGACCATGAACCCGTTCACGTCGTGCAGGAAGACCAGGGGCACGACGTTCTGGTTGCAGTCCAGGATGAAGCGAGCGGCCTTTTCCGCCGACTCTGTGTAAATAACGCCCCCAAACTCCAACCGCTTCTGCCCCGTCCCGGGCGCCGCGGTGTGAACGTGCTTTTTTTGATTGGCTACAATGCCCACTGACCAGCCACCAATTCGCGCGTAGCCGCACAGAACAGTCTCACCGTATTCGCGGCGATACTCTTCGAACTGGGAGCCGTCCACGATACGTGCGATGATCTCCCGCATGTCGTACTGCCGGGACGGATCGGAAGAGAAAATTCCATAGATTTCCTCGGCAGGGTAGGCCGGAAGCTGCGGCGCTTGGTGGTCGAAGGCAGCCCTGGACTTGTGACCCAGGTGACTCACAAGATTGCGCAGGCACTCTAGACAGGCTTCATCATCGGGCTCTCGAAAATCTACCGTACCGCTGATGCGCGCATGGACCTTGGCACCACCCAGATCCTCGGCAGAAGCCTTCTGGCCGATGGCCGCCTGCACCAGAGCCGGCCCGGCGAGAAAGAGCCCGCTGCCCTCGGTCATCAAGATGTGGTCGCACATGACCGGCAAGTAGGCGCCGCCGGCCACGCACATTCCCATGATTGCCGTGATTTGGGGGATGCCCATAGCGCTCATCACCGCGTTATTGCGGAAGACCCGTCCGAAATCATCTGTGTCGGGAAAAACATCTTCCTGCAGTGGCAGAAATACTCCGGCGGAGTCGACGAGATAGAGCGCGGGGATGCGGTTATCGATCGAGATGTTTTGGGCGCGGATGACCTTCTTGGCGGTCATGGGGAAGAAAGCACCCGCCTTCACAGTCGCGTCGTTGGCAATGATCATCACTAGACGCTCATGAACGCGCCCCAGGCCGGTTAGGACGCCCGCGGCCGGCGCGCCGCCCCACTCCTGGTACATCTCGTGGGCGGCGTACAAGCCTAGCTCGAAGAAGGCGCTGCCGGGGTCGAGGAGCTTCGCCACTCGCTCCCGGGCGGTCAGGCGGCCCTTCTTGTGCTGCGCTTCGATGGCGTTGTGTCCACCGCCTTGACGGATCTGCTCCTCCTCGTTCTTGATTTCGGTCAGCAGGTCGACCATGCGACGGGTATTGCTTTGGAAATCCTCCGATTGGCGTTTCACGTGCGTGGGCAGCACCGAGCTAGACAAATCAGCGACCTCCAACAAAAGGCATTACGCTGTTGGCATAAACTCAGAACTCCTGACCGCATCAAGAGAACACCGATGCCGCCCTATTACGCAGCCGGCACAACAGTGTCAACAAGTTCACGCGTCCGAATGCCCAGGTCAGAAGTCCTGAATTTAAGCCACAAGTCCCGACTTGGACTGAATGATGGTACACTCGCGCCCCTCACCTGTAAATAACTGCGTCCAAGTGGGTAGCGCAGACCCTCTGAAGCTGTGGAAAAATCGCGGCTTCGCCGCGTCAGCTCGCCGCCGACGGCCAGGCTTCGATTTTTCAGAGTTTCGAACGCCAGAAACCAAATCCCCGGCCGTGCCATCAACACGATCGAGAGCGAAAAAATGTGCAGGCTTGGTGGTACGCCTATGGGTGTATACTTTTGGCGGCAAAGAATCCTGGCGACCCGCAAGGGTCGGCGGAAGAGACTAAAGAGGCGCTGCATCACTCTTTCGCGGTTGGCGCACACGCAATTCCCGCGCTCAGTACGCTCAGGACAAGGCGCCATGGAGGTAACCATAGCTTAAGATGCCCACTGCCAAGACTGTTTTCCTCTTCGATGTGGACAACACGCTGCTCGACAACGACCGGGTGACGGCTGATCTCAAGCATCACCTCGAGTCTGAAGTTGGGACTGAGAGGTCCCAGCACTACTGGGAGATCTTCGAAGGCTTGCGGACGGAACTCGGTTACGCGGATTATCTAGGGGCCCTGCAGCGTTACCGCATAGCCTATCCGCATGATCCTCATCTCCTGGCGGTTTCTTACTTCCTGATGAGATATCCCTTTGCCAACCGCTTGTTCCCTGGTTCGATCGACGCCGTAGAGTACGCGCAGCAAACAGGCCCGGCGGTCATTGTCTCGGACGGCGACGTGGTTTTTCAACCCCACAAGGTATATCGATCGGGACTCTACGAGGTCTTCCAAGGCAACGTACTCATCTACGTCCACAAAGAGCAGGAGTTGGATCACGTCGAGCGGCTTTATCCCGCTGAGCACTACGTGCTCGTGGACGACAAATTGCGCATCTTGACGGCCATCAAGGACGTCTGGAGATCCCGAGTCACCACCGTCTTTGTCCGACAGGGGCACTATGCCCACGACCGAGAGGCGATTGCAAAATATCCTGCCGCGGATGTGAGTGTCGAGCGAATCGGAGAGTTTACCGATCTCGATCTGGCCAGTTTTTCAGTGGCCGCGAGCGTCGGCGGAAAGGCAAGTGCTTGAGGTCCGTACGAAGACTTCCAATTGCCGCAGGCTTTTGCGCGCTCACTTACCGCGCGACTTGGGTGGAAACTTTCGGAAGGCCACCTGAGCAATCTTTGCGGTTTCCTGGTCAAGGTTCTCGGGCATGCGGCCGGGCTTCTTGATCTTCTTGCT
>DATJKY010000519.1:0-2855 GCA_035490955.1 Terriglobia bacterium
GGTTGATCCTGCTTGTGCTCTGCTGGCCCCTGGCCCTCGTGGCGCTCGTCCTCTATCCGCTGGTGTGGCTGCTTCTGCTTCCTTTCCGCATTGTGGGCATTGCGGTGGACGGAGTCCTTCGGCTGGTTTGGGCTGTCATCACGCTGCCAGCTCGAGTCCTGCGCGGCCCGCGGCACGTGTGACGGCTTTCTACGGCGATGGAGGTGTGAAAAATCGCGGCTATGCCGCCCTGCAGTGCGGAAGGGCTCAGAAGCTGTGAAAAAATCCGGCCTCACTGGGGCGGCGCATACCTTCAGGTGTGCGTTTTCAATAACTTCGCAGACCTGAAGGTCTGCGCCAGCTAAATTTTTCACAGCTTCTCAGCCCTTCCGGCCCAGCGACCAAAAAGAAAAAACAGGGAAGTCCTTTTGTTGGACTGCTTCCCGGAAAGCCGCAGGCCTTCCGCACAGCAGGCGGCAAAGCCGCACAACCCCATCGCGACTTCTGAAACGACGGACGAAGCTAGGGACGCGCACCCCTCAGCTTGAACCTCTGCAGCTTACCGGTGGTGGTCTTCGGCAGGCTTTCGATTTCAACCAGCCAGCGGGGTTCTTTATACTTGGGCAGCCTATCGGCAGCAAATCTGCGCAACTCGGCTTCCAACTCCGCCGATAGGCGGAGTGGCTTCCTCAAAACTACAAACGCCTTGGGTTTCTCCAGACCATCGTCGTCAATCGCTCCGACCACGGCGCACTCCGCCACCTCGGAGTGTCCCAGAAGAGCGCTTTCGACCTCCACCGGCGACACCCACATGCCGTGAACTTTCAACATATCGTCGCTGCGCCCGCAGTGCCAGTAATAGCCACGCTCGTCGCATCGGTACTTATCGCCGGTGACGACCCACTCGCCGCGAAAGGTGCTGCGTGTGAGTTCAGGCCGATTCCAATACCCGGCCGCCCCGCTCTCGCCCTTAACCCAGAGGTTGCCGATCTCACCCGTTCGGACCTCGCGCCCTTGGTCGTCGACGATTTTTGCCGTGTAGCCTGGCACGATCTTGCCGCTGCTGCCGGGCATGAAATCCCCGAGGCGGTTAGAGATAAACATGTGAAGCATCTCGGTTGAACCGATACCGTCGAGGATGGAGATTCCAAACCGTTCGCGAAACCGCTCCCAGAGTGGAGCGGGAAGGGCCTCACCCGCCGAGACCGCGCATCGGATCGAGGTGAGGTCGAAGCGCGACGTTCCGGTCACCTGCAGCATCGCCGCGTAGAGGCTGGGCACTCCATAGAAAATCGTGGGACGGTGGACGGAGATGACTTCGAGAACCTTCTCGGCAGTCGGCCGTTCGGCCAGCAAAATCGTCTGCGCCCCCACGCCAAAGGGAAAGTACAGCCCGTTGCCGAGGCCGTAGGCGAAGAAGAGCTTGGAAGCTGAGAAGGTTCGATCCTTCGCCGATATGTGGAGAATCCCCTTGGCAAAATTCTCCAGGCAACACACCATGTCGCTGTGACGATGGATCGCCGCCTTCGGTTGGCCCGTGCTGCCCGAGGTGTACAGCCAGAAAGCGGGCGCGTCGCGGTGCGTGGGTGAGGGTTCACTGCGAGCCGAGCTTCGCGCTAGGGCTTCATTGAAGCTCTCGCAGCCGGGTTTCACTTGCCCGACTAAGCAAACCTGGGGCTCCGTACCGGACTCCAACTTCCGCAAGGCCGGCGCGAGTTTATCCACCAGGCTGTCGTGAACCACCATGCAGCGAGCGCCGCTGTCCCGCAGCACGAACTCGCACTCATTGCCGGAGAGCAGCGTACTTACCGGCACAGCAATGGCGCCGAGCTTGATCGCGCCCCAAAAAGCGGCGACAAAAGCGGGAGAGTCGGGGAGCGCAATCAGGACTCGGTCATCCTGGCCCACGCCCAATTCACCGAGCGCGTTGGCGGCGCGGTTCACCAGCTCGCCGATCTGGCGGTAGGTGAGCTGTCCCTCGTCACACAGGATCGCAAGGTCGTCTCCGCGTCCCTCCTCAAGATGGCGGTCGACAAAGTACTCGGCAACGTTGAACCTATCCATGGCCGCCCGGCCAATATACCCCCGGCCCCACACGCGGACAACACCCAAGAGACGGGCGGTCAACCGATCCTGTCATTCCGAGGAGCGAAGCGACCAGGAATCCGCTTCTAGAGGCTTCAAGGAAAAGCAGATCCCTCGCTGCGCTCGCTCGCTGCGCTCGGGATGACATGTCGGGGGACTTTGATCTATATTAGTGGGCCGAAGGCCATTTAGCACCCGGGATGAATCGTCAACACTTTTTTCATCGTCCGGTTTAGGAAAAAAGACCTGGGGGTAAGAATGGGCTTGAAGAAAGGCCGGCGAGCACTTGTGGGTGGTCTCGCCCTCACTGGAATCGGGGCCGGGACTGTTACTGGGCTGATTTCCTCATCGGCGCGGGGTGCTGAGGAGGCTTCAGTAGCCTCAAAGACGGCAGGTTTCGGCTGGGAAATCGTAGACCTGAACAACAATGGCGCTGATGTGTACCTTGAAGTGGCCAGCAGTATGACTTTAATCGCAGTGGACATCGATGCGGCTTTCACTATCACTTCCGCCCCGGCCAGCCCAGGCCTTGCCGAGGTGCTTTGCAGAGCGACGGTATCCCGTGGCTCTCCAAAGTTCGTCGAGGGAGAGCCCTCAGCACCGGCCCTTTCGCCGGCGAGCGCAAATTTCGGCCGGCTGCAGATCTATAACCCCCACGATCTCAACATCGGTGCGGATGGCTTTGCTCTTCAGGATGTCTTATGCAGCGTTATTGTGAAGACTTGGGTGCCGGCAAGCGGTACTGCTTCGGGGGCTTCACGCCATGTGCGCGCTACCCCTTCATTGGCACT